>NZ_QSKB01000020.1:0-53615 GCF_003469085.1 Collinsella sp. AM29-10AC | reverse complement strand
CGTCCTAGTGTTCGCTTCTAATAAAGAAGGCCAAGATTCGGGACGCAGTTCAATTTAAGTCTGTCCCCAATCAACATTGTGGCGCTCTAGTTGGCTAAAGCGTACAATAGCGCCTATGCGAAAGGGGAACAGATGATCAACGAAACTATGTATGCTCGCGGTGCGGAAAGCTCCATCATCCGTGAGATCTTTAGCTATGGCCTTGAGCGCAAGGCACAGATCGGCGCGGAGAACGTATTCGATTTTTCGCTGGGTAACCCGAGCGTTCCGGCACCTGCCGCCGTGGCTGAGTCCATTAAGAAGGCCTTGGAGCTGCCGAGCGACCAGCTGCATGGATACACGCCTGCGCCGGGTCTGCCGCAATGTCGAGCAGCCGTCGCCGACTCGCTCAACCGTCGCTTTGGCACGAGCTATGAGGGCAAGGACGTCTTTATGACGGTGGGTGCCGCGGCTTCGCTCACCTGCACGCTCAATGCCGTTACGAACCCGGGCGATGAGGTTGTTGTTATCGCCCCGTACTTTCCGGAGTATCGCGTGTGGATTGAGAAGGCCGGCTGCACGTGTGTTGAGGCGCTCGCCGATGAAGATACGTTCCAGCTGAGCGTGGATAACGTGCTCAAGGCGATTACCGATAAGACCGCTGCCGTCATTATCGACTCACCCAACAACCCGACCGGTGCAGTGTATACGCGCGATACACTGACGCGACTGGCCAATGTTTTACGCGAGGTCAACGCCAAGCGCGATTCCGAGAACCCAATCACGCTCATCTCTGATGAGCCGTACCGCGAGATCGTGTACGGTGCCGGGGTGCCTTGGGTGCCCTCGATCTACGAGAACACCGTGGTGTGCTACTCGTATTCCAAGTCGCTTTCGCTGCCGGGCGAGCGCGTGGGCTGGATTTTGGTTCCCAATACCAATCCGCAGGCTGCTCGCCTGATGCCGGCCGTTGCCGGTGCCGCCCGCACGCTGGGCTTCGTGTGCACACCGGCCCTCTTCCAGCGTGTAATCATCGACTGCATTGATGAACCGAGCGATGTCGAGGCCTATGCGCGCAACCGCACCGCGCTTACCGATGCACTAGCGGAGTACGGCTACACCTATGTTGAGCCGGATGGTGCATTCTACTTGTGGGTGAAGGCGCTGGAGCCCGATGCGAATGCGTTCTGCGAGTGCGCGAAGAAGTACGAACTGCTCGCGGTGCCTTCGGATAGTTTTGGCATGCCGGGCTGGTTCCGCCTTGGCTACTGTGTGAGCTACGAGACAATCGTCAACTCGCTGCCTGCCTGGAAGCAGCTGGCCGACGAATATCGTCGAAAGTAAAGCGCTCTGCTTACAATGTTTTACGTGAAACGGGGTTTGGTTTTAAGCCAGACCCCGTTGTCTATGCCGTTGTGTGATTGGGATGAAGCAGTTTTACGACTGCCGAAAGCTATGCGTACAATGAATATACGCGACGGCCATACTGGACAAGGAGACCCGATGCCCTACCTTCTTTCTTGTGATATTCATACTCATACGATGTTCTCTGCGCATGCGTACTCAACCATCGAGGAGAACATCTATTGGGCGGCAGAGCGCGGCCTTCAGGTGCTCGGTTCCGCCGATCATTTAAGCTCGATGGTTACGCCTTGTCCCAATGACCTGCGCAGTTTCCAATTCTTTATTAACCAGGATATCTGGCCGCGCATTTGGAGCGGCGTGCTGGTGCTGCGTGGTGCCGAGGCCGATATCGTTTCGCTGGATGGAGGCCTGTTTGGCGAGGACATTCCCGTTTCGCTCGATATTGCCGGCGATTCGTACAGTCACCAGCATTCGCTGTTCGATTTGGTGACGCGTAATTTGGATTATTTGGTGGCAAGCGTGCATAACCCGCAGTTTGCCGAAGGCGCGACGCTCGCCCAGACAACCGAGATGTACATCAATGCCCTGGATCACCCCAAGGTGTTCATGCTGGGGCATACGGGGCGCTCGGGCGTGCCGTTCGATATCGATGAGGTGCTGCTGGCGGCCAAGGCCAAGCACAAGATTATCGAGATCAACAACCATAGTCTTGAACACGGTGTCGACACTGAGCATTGGGCCGTATGCCGCAAGATCGCCGAGCGCTGCGCCGAGCTGGGCGTGGGTATTGGCGTGTCGACCGATGCCCACATTGGCATGGCCATTGGCAAACTCGATCACGCGCGCAAGATGCTTGACGAGATTCACTTCCCGCTGGATTTGATCGTGACGCGCGACCGCGAGACGCTGCTGCGCGAGATGGCGGCAGCCGGCGTGTGCGACCTGCGCAAGGGGATGTAACGAGACTCATATGCCCAACGAAAGGGGGCGGTTCAAACGGGCCGCCCCCTTCTTGTCCCAAAAATCTACCGGTGTTGGTTAGCGGCGCTCGAGGACCGCGACGGTCTCGGTGTGGTCGGTATGGGGGAACATGTCGACGGGCGTGATCTTGAGCAGGCGATAGCCTCCGTCGAGAAGCTGGTGCAGGTCGCGCTCTTGGGTCACGGGGTTGCAGCTGATATAGGTGATGCGGCGCGGCTTGAGTGCGCAGGCGGCTTCGAGGAACTCGGGGGTGGAGCCGGCGCGCGGCGGGTCGATGGAAAGGACATCGATCCGCTCGTTGTTGTCGGCGGCGTCCAGGATGTAATCGGTGGCGTCGTCGGCCATAAACCAAGCGCTGCGGGTGAGGCCGTTGAGCTCGGCATTGCGACGTGCGTCGGCAATGCCCGCCGGGTTGCGCTCCACGCCGAGCAGCATAATGCCGATGCCCTTGTCCTGGACATCCTTCGCGGCGCACAGGCCGATGGTTCCGCTGCCGCAGTAAGCGTCCATAAGAATGTCACCCTGCTGCAGGTCCATGCCGTCAATGGCAAGTCGATAGAGCAGCTCGGTTTGCTGCGGATTGGTCTGATAGAACGCGGTAGGGGAGATGTCGAATTCACAACCGAGCAGCTGGTCGCGCATGCATTCGGCGCCATAGACGATACGGGTCTCCTCGCTCAAGATGGCATTTCCGGGGCGACCGTTGATGTTCTGAGCGACGGTGACGATATGCGGATCAAGCGCCGCGACGGCTTCAAAGAACTCCTGCGCATGCGGCAGGTCGCGTTGAGCGGTCACGAGGGTGACCATAATCTGGTCGGTGCGCCAGCCGCAGCGAACGACGACATAGCGAAGCAGCCCCAGATGCTTGTCTTCGTTAAAGGCGGGAATATGCAGACGTTCGGCCTCGCGAGCGATGCCGTTGAGAATCTGACGAGCGCCCGGCGCCTCGACAGGGCATTCAGGAACAGCAACGATTCTGTGTGTCCCACGTTCAAAAAAGCCGCAGCGGACAGCGCCCCCTTTGCCGGGAGCAAACGGAGTGGCAGCCTTATGACGAAAACCACGCGGCGCAGGATATTTGCCCGGGTCTCCCAGGGTGACTCCCATACCGCGAATGGGGTCGACGCTAATGCCCTCGCGCTCGCAGAGCTCAGCAAACAGCTCCTCCATAGCAGCCTGTTTGGCCGCCAACTGCTTCTTATAAGGACGATTGAGCGCCGTGCACCCACCGCAAGCTTTCATGATCGAACAGGGAGACTTGGAGTCCACAACCTTACGCGCAGACGAAACCGGATCTTTATGCGAGCGCTTGGAGCGAGTCTGAGATGCCTTATCCTCGCTCCGACGAGAACTGGGGCGCTTGGCCTTAGCCTTGCCCTTGGCCGACTTACCCTTCGCATCCTGAGACGACTTGGATTTCGTAGAAGATTTTTTCTCCTCCGACCCCTCAGCCGCCTCGATCAAAGCACGACGAGCCTTACGCTCCGCACGAGATTCTGCCATCAATAACTCCACTAATTCATGAATTAAAAGCTGCAAGCATTGTACCGTGCCAAGCTAGTGGACGATATGCAAGCGGCCATTTCATGTCAGCGATAAGTCCAACGACGTTTGCCCGGCGCGGGCGGGGAGCGGCGCGGAATTAAGTTTATCGCGAGTTCCGCACGCAAAGGAAAGCACTTAATGTGCTTTCCGTCTTGCGCAGGACTGTAGAGCAGGAAACTTAATTCCGCGCCGCTCCCCGCCCGCGCCGGGCAGGCACTCCCTTGTACTCTATCCCACTAAAGTGTATGATTCTGAACGTTACATGACTCACTTTACCTAACTAAAGTGCTATCGAGGGGGAATACCATGAATACCGATATGTCTCGTCGTCAGTTTGTTGGTCTAGCCGGCTCGCTCGCCACGGTGCTTGGCCTTGGTCTTGTCGGCTGCGGCGGTGGTGCTGGCAAGGGCTCCGCTGCTGGTTCTGCCGCGGCCAAGGATGTGAAGGGCGCCGCGGAGTCCAAGAAGCTCGTGGTGGGCTTTGACAAGTCCTACCCTCCGTACGGCTTTGTGGGCGATGACGGCGAGTACACGGGCTTTGACCTTGACCTTGCCAAGGCCGTTGCCGATAAGCAGGGCTGGGATGTCGATTACGAGGCCATCGATTGGGATGCCAAGGACACGCTGCTCAACTCAGGCGCCATCAACTGCATCTGGAACGGCTTTACCATGGAGGGTCGCGAGGACGACTACACGTTCTCCGAGCCGTACATGCTCAATGAGCAGGTGCTCGTGGTCAAGAAGGACGCGGGTATCAAGAGCTGGGAGGATCTTGCCGGCAAGACCGTGATTACCCAGACTGATTCCGCTGCGCAGGATGTGCTCGAGGGCGACCAGAAGGATCTGGCCGCGACGTTTGCCACGCTCGATACCATCGGTGAGTACAACACGGCGTTTATGCAGCTCGAGAGTGGTGCGGTCGATGCCGTTGCCTGTGACCTCTCGATCGCTCAGTATCAGCTGGCCGCCAAGCCCGATGCCTATACGCAGCTCGACAAGCCGCTGTCCAGCGAGCACTACGCCGTCGGCTTTAAGAAGGGCGACACCAAGTCGGCCGATGCTGTAACCGAGTCACTCAAGGCGCTCTACGAGGGCGGCACGGTCAAGGACCTGTGCGATAAGTATGCAGATTACGGTCTATCCTTCGACAACTGGGTTCTCAAATAGCCACAGCACCCAACCTTGCGGCTCCAACCCTCCTCGCGTACCAAAGTACGCTTCGTCGGGCTTGTCGCTCGCAATCTTGGGCACTGTGCCTATTTGAGAGTAAAATCCGCTGTTCCGTTACTGTGAAAGAGAGCTTGGGTTGTCTATTCAGGTCATGATGCAGATGCTTGGCCAGGGATTCTTGGTCAGCTTGCAGCTGTTTGTGCTGACGCTGTTGGGGTCGATTCCGCTGGGAATTCCCGTGGCGTTTATGCGCATGAGCAAAATTGCGCCGCTTCGCTGGATCGCGCGCATCTATATTTCGGTCATGCGCGGCACGCCGCTCATGCTACAGATGTTTGCCATCTACTTCGCCCCGTACTACGTGTTCGGCATCTCGCTCACGCCCGATTCCAAGTGGACGGCGTGCGTCGTAGCGTTCATCATCAACTACGCCGGCTACTTTGCCGAGATCTATCGCTCGGGCTTGCAGTCCATTCCGCGCGGTCAATACGAGGCAGCCGAGGTGCTGGGCTATTCGCGCGTGCAGACGTTTCTGTATATCGTGATGCCGCAAGTTGCCAAACGCATTTTGCCGGCGATGGGCAACGAGATCATCACGCTGGTCAAGGACACATCGCTGGCGTTTGCCATCGGTGTGGGGGAGATGTTCTCGACGGCCAAGGCGCTGGTTGCCTCGCAAGTGAGCATGGTGCCGTTTGCGATCGCGGCGCTGATTTACTGGGTCTTTAATTTCGTCGTCGAGATGCTGCTGGGCGCCGCCGAGAAAAAATTGGATTACTACCATGATTAATTCGGTAATGAATATATCGAACGCGCGCAAGGCGTTTGGCGGCAATGAGGTGCTCAAGGATATCTCGCTCGAGGTCAAGCGTGGCGAGGTCGTGGCGATTATCGGGCCTTCGGGTGGCGGCAAGTCCACGCTGCTGCGGTGTGCCACGCTGCTCGAGACACTCGACGGAGGCTCGCTCTCGTTTGGTGACCTTGCCGTTGCGACGGATGCGGGTTCGGGCGCGGTCTATGCGAAGGGCGATGTGCCCAAACAAGCACGCTCGCGATTCGGCCTGGTGTTCCAAAATTACAATCTGTTTCCGCACTATACGGTGATGAAAAACATCACCGACGCTCCGGTTCGCGTACTCAAGCGTCCGCGCGAGCAGGCCGAAGCGCGTGCGCGTGAGTTGATCGCGCAGATGGGGCTTACGGGCAACGAGAACAAGGTGCCATGTGAGCTTTCGGGCGGTCAGCAACAGCGTGTGAGTATCGCCCGCGCCTTGGCGCTCGACCCGGAGATCTTGTTCTTTGACGAGCCGACTTCGGCACTCGATCCCGAGCTGACGGCCGAGGTACTGCGTGTCATTAAAGACCTTGCCGCGCAGAATATGACGATGGTGATTGTAACCCACGCAATGCAGTTTGCGCGCGATGTTGCCGACCGCGTGGTCTTTATGGATGGCGGCCGCATTGTCGAGGAGGGTCCTGCCGAGCAGGTCATCGACCATCCGCGTGAGCAGCGCACCCGTGAGTTCTTGAGCCGTATCGAGGGATAGGCTCAGGTATTTACTCAACTATTAATTGAGGCGAAGCCGCCGCAGGTCTTACGGTCTGTGGCGGCTTTTTGTTTGCATCGACGGGGTTTAATAATCGCCTCACAAGCTTGTCTCTTCCTCTCGCCGCCTGTATTCATACGTGCGCCGAAAGGTATGCATGGACAGCCGCCCGTGAGGGTAGGGTGGTGGCATAGGACATTTGGAGGGTGAGTCGGCTCGGCTGCCGACCATGCTGCTCCCGGGACGGCACCGACCGCGAACTCTCCCCGTTGGTCTCGCGCATTGCGCGCGGCCCTGCAAGGAGGTCATCATGGGTGCTCCCAAGACCGGTAACGTAAGGAACGTGGTGCTCGTAGGCCAAGGCGGGGTGGGCAAGACTTCACTCGCCGAAGCCATGCTCCACCTTTCCGGCAAGACCGCCCGCCTGGGCGGCCACGACGGCACCAAGCCCACGCTCGACTATGACCCCGAAGAGGTCAAGCGTGCGTTTTCCATCTCGACGACCATTGCGCCGATCGACTGGAAGGGCGCGCGCATCAATGTGCTCGATGCCCCGTGCTACCCCGATTTTATCGGCGACGCCTTTGCCGCGATGAGCGTCTGCGAGACGGCTCTGTTTGTGGTCGACGCCGAGTCCGGCCCGCAGCCTACGACGGTTAAGCTCTGGTATGCCGCCGAGGACCTGCGCCTGGCGCGTGCGGTGTTCGTAAACCGCCTGTCGCGCTCCGAGGCCAGCTTTGCGACCACGATGGACCTGCTGCAGGAGCGCTTTGGCACGCGCTTGGGCGCCGTGACCCTGGGCTGGGGCGAGGGCGAGGACTTTAACGGCATCATCGACCTGGTGCGTATGAAGGCGCGTCACTGCAACGGCACCGAAGCCGTTGAGTCGGAGATTCCCGAGGAGTATCGTGCCCAGGCCGAGGAGGCCCATGACCATCTGTGCGAGTTGGTGGCCGAGGCCGACGATGAGCTGATGATGAAATACCTGGAAGGCGAGGAGACGCTGACGCAGGAGGAGCTTGAAGGCCTGCTGTCGAAGGCGATCGCCGAGCGCATCTTTGTGCCGGTCTTTGCGGGCGATTGCATTAAGGAGCAGGGCGTCAACTCGCTGATGGACGACATCGCGACGTACTTCCCGGCGCCGACCGACTACGGCGAGATGCCGCTTATCGACGGCGATTCGCTCAAGATTTCGAGCGACGATGATCGTCCGGTGGCGTTTGTGTTTAAGACCCTGGCCGATCCGCAGCAGGGTCGCATCAGCTTTATCAAGGTGCTGACGGGCACGCTTGAGCCGGGCCTTGAGCTGGTCAACGCCCGCACGCGCAAGAGCGACCGTCTGGCTCACCTGTATGTGATGTGCGGCCGCGACATGACCGAGGTCGGGCACGCGTATGCTGGCGACATCATCGTGGCGCCCAAGCTGGCGGCCGAGACGGGCGATACGCTCTCGATTACCGGTAAGGTCGAGGCGGCGGCGTTTAAGTTCCCCAACTCGCAGTACCGCATCGCCATTGAGGCCGAGAATCGCGGCGACGAAGAGAAGCTCTACACGTTTATCGAGAAGGCCTGCAAGGCCGATCCGACCATGAGTATCGACCGCGACGAGGAGACCGGGCAGACCATCATCTCGGCGGTGGGCGAGGCGCAGGTTTCGGTGCTGCTCAACCGTTTGGAGGACCGTACCAAGGTTGTGGCAAAGAGCGTGCCGATCCGCATTCCGTATCGCGAGACCATCCGCCGCACGGCAAGTGCCCAGGGTCGTCATAAGAAGCAGACCGGTGGTGCCGGTCAGTATGGTGACTGCTGGCTGCGTGTGGGGCCGCTTATTGGGCCCGACGGCACGAGCGACGGCTACGAGTTTGTGGATGAGGTCGTGGGCGGCCGCATTCCGCGCTCGCTGATCCCCGCCGTGGACAAGGGCGTCCAGGAGACCATGAAGGACGGCATTATTGCCGGCTATCCGCTCACGGGCATTCGCGTCGCGGTGTACGACGGCTCGTATCACAGCGTCGACTCCAACGAGATGGCGTTCCGCGCGGCGGCCCGCATCGGCCTGCGCAAGGCGTGCGCCGATGCCGACCCGGTGGTGCTGGAGCCCATCGAGGAAATTACGGTGACGATCCCCGAGAGCTATGCCGGCGCCGTGATGGGCGACATCTCGGCCTCGCGCGGTCGCGTGACAGGCATGGAGACCGACGAGCGCGGAGACACCGTGGTCATTGCCCAGGCGCCGCTGGCCGAGCTGACGGATTATTCGACGCGCCTGCGCTCTATCACGCGCGGCACGGGCGACTTTACCATGAAGCCCGCAGGCTATGAGCAGGTGCCTTATGACGTTCAGGCCAAGCTGGTCGAGCGCTATGAGGAGGGCCGCGCCAAGTAGCGTGTGGCTTTGTCTGCAACATGCATGCCGATGCAAGGGCCGCTCTGGGTAATCCGGAGCGGCCCTTTTTGATCCCTGGGGGATGCAAATCGGTTCTTGTCGTGGTTAGGGCTAGTCCCCCGAGGCCTGGTTGCGGCCGGTGGCGTAGTCAATCTGCACATGCGGTTGCAGGTTGTAGCAGTACACGTGGAAGCACAGCGTTTTGCCGTGGTCCTCGACCGACTGTGCCTCAAGGCGCACGCCACGGCAGACAAGTTCCTCTTCGTTATACATGGGTGTGACGCGATAGAGCACGTGGTTGCCCGTGTCGTGGATGTAGCCGAGAATCTGCTCTTCGAAGGGCAACATGCCTGTCTCGTTGAGATAGCGAGTACCGGTGAGGAGATTTTTGCGGTTGGCGTTTTCGCCGCAGAGCGACCAGGCGATAAGGTGACAGCGGTTGTAGAGGCTCTGGCCTGGAATAAAGTCGTAGCGCTGCTGGTGCCAACCGGCGGGATGGATGCGCGAGATGTCGCCGCGCTTGCCTTGGCCGAGCGATTCGGGTCCTATGCAGGCGAGCGCTTTGCGGGTACGGCCCAGGCTGTCGAGTTTAGAGAACTTCTTAAAGCAGCCCTCTTCGGTGGCCCGTTCGTATTCATCGAGCGTGAACGACGGCGTGCCGAGCGGATGCGTGCCGTCGGCGCGGAGGGCAACGTAGGGGTTGCCGGCGTAGTCGGGAATGCTGCTGAGATATACGCCGCGGGCGCGGTTGAGGTCGGGGTTTTCCACTTCGTCGACGGGGGTGGCGTTCGAAGAGGCATCGTCAGCGGTGCCGGTCGTGGCGGATTCGGAGCCATCGCCGGAGTCCTCGGAGCTCGCTGTTCCCGATTCGAGCCGGGCGACCAAGTCCGCTTCGTCGTCGGTGCGGTTGGGGCTCTCGCTTTGCTTCTCGGCTAGAGCCGCCGCCTGCTCATCGCTTTGCGGCGAGAGCAGCTTGGGCGCCCCGTCGAGCGATCCCGTAAACAGCGCAAAGCCCAGCACCACGGCGGTGCCGATGGAAAGTACTTGCTTGTAGGCGGACTTGCGCGACATTGCGGCTCCTGGCTAGATGGTTGGGAATCTACCAGTCTAGCAGGTGCCGGCAGGGGCCGTTCTATCGAACAAATACTCAAGATTTGGGATAGACGTTACTGATTCATTTGCCTCATATGGAGCTGCGACGGTTGTGCATATGGAGCTATTCGGCGTTTCCCCAGATAAAACCTGCCAAAATAAACCTGGCCCTTTTCAGCAGGTTGTCGCGATATGATATATACGTTATATACAAGTTGCAAAGTGGGATGGGGTTGCGGTAACGCAAGCCGGCGAAGGGGGCCGATATGATCAAGGCTGTCATTTTTGACATGGACGGAACGCTGGTCGACACCGAGCGTTTGGACATGAGGGCATGGAAGGTGGGCGCTGCCGAGCTGGGGATCGCGATTGACGATGCGCTGGTCCATCAGTTTATCGGTCGCTCGATGCCCGATGTCAGGGACATCCTTGAGGAGCATTATGGCAGCCGCGAAATCGTCGAGACGGTCGAAGCCCGCTACAGGGATGCTCTCGACGAGATGGTCAAGACCGATCTTGAGCTTAAGGCTGGCGCTGCCGAGTGCCTGGACGAACTGCTGGCTGCGGGCTATCACGTGGGCCTTGCGACGTCGTCGCGTCGCGTTGCGGCCGAGCGCAACCTTAAGACGGTCGGCCTCTTTGACAAGTTTGAAACGGTGACCTGCAACGAGGATACTCTGAACGGCAAGCCCAATCCCGAGATCTACCTGCTCGCCTGCGAGCGCGCGGGCTTTGCTCCCGAGGAATGTGCCGTGGTCGAGGACTCACGCAATGGCTGCGTCTCAGGCATCACGGCCGGCTGCCATGTCTTTGCCGCGCCCGATATCTTGCCGCTGCCGCAGGACGTGGTAGATGGCTGCGAGGCCGTGCTCGACACGCTGTTCGATCTGCCGGCCGCGGTCAAGGCCGTGCGCTAAAGGTATGTGCCGAGGTCGATGACGGTAGCTTTGGCGTGGCTGCTTGCCCGGGTGCTGACGCGCTCGGCAATCTGGCTGCCGATGCCGTAGCCGTCGGATGCGGTATTCTACTCTCCGGCGCCAATGAACTCAATTTTAATATCGGGATACGGGGCGAGGGTCTTGTGGATGTCAGGTATGCGCAGAGCGAGCTGCATGAATGCCGCTCTGCCCACAACGGTGATATGGCGTGTCCCTCTTCGCGTTTTCCCCGATAAAAATCTGCCAAAATAAACCTGTCCCTTTTTTAGTAGGTTGCGGGGGCTCGGGTTTGCTTGTTTCGCGTGACGTTGCGTGGAATAATCGAGGCGAACCATCTTAACTAGAATTCATTGCGCTTGCCCTTCGGCTGCGCCTATTTTCGGAGGCATCATGAGGGTCGTTAAGCGCATTAATCACAATGCCGCCTTGCTTGTCAACGATAAGGGAACCGAGCTTGTGGCACTGGGGAAAGGCATTGGTTTTCCTGACGGCCCCGATGAGGTTTCGCTTGCGCAGATTGAGCGCACGTTTTACAACGTTGATGCGCGCTATCTGCCACTTCTTAACGAGATCGATCCCAAGGTAATGGAGTTTAGTGCGCAGATTGCCGATGTCGCGCGCACCAACATTTCGCGCGAGCTGTCGGCGAACCTTCCTTTTACGCTCGCCGACCACATTAGTTTTGCCATCAAGCGCTGCCGTGAGCACATGTTTGTTCAGATGCCGCTTTCTTGTGACGTTCAACAGCAATATCCCATTGAATTTAAGATCGCGATGCTTGCCCATGCTGGCATAGAGCGCGAATTCGGCATATCTATGCCACGCGGGGAGAGGGCGGGCATCGCACTCTGCATCGTTAACAGCGTTATGGCAAGTTCTAGTAAGGCGAAGTCAAACGACGTCCGCCGCGAGGAACGCCTGATCGAAAAGCTCGTAGCGATCATCGAGAAAGATCTTGCTATCGCCGTTGACCGCGATGCTTTTGACTATGCACGCTATGACACTCATGTACGCTACTTGTTAGAGCGCGTCCGCACCGGGGAGCCGCTTAATACCGATAATGCGGCGCTCTATCGTCCTCTCTGTGAGGAGCACCCGGCTATAGCGGCTTGTGTTGACAAAATGGCAGAAGTTATCGAGGAAACGTATCATGCCTCCATCGTGCCCGAGGAGAAGGTGTATCTCATGCTCCATGTTAATCGGGTCTATGCCGGCAACGTAACGGGCAAGGTGCCAGCCGACAAATAGGCGCTTTCTATGCCGTTCATCAAAGAAAGCGTACCGTTCGCAGACTTTTGGGCATCATGAGGCCGCCGTTCGCATGGTGAAGCTGATACCCTTAGCGCGACATAAGGTGTTATTCGAGAGCTGAGCTTCCGAAGCGTGACGTAAAGACAGAGCGACCTGTCGATGTCTCGTTTTGGAGCTTTTGTCTTTACGCCGTTTCCCTCAACAATCGAATACTTCCGTGCGGGCGACGGGCCACCGTCCGCTTTGTCTCCTCGCGCGCGCAGCGAGGGAGGAACCGGATCGTTCGAAAGGGAAGATGATATGGCTGACAATAAGAAGATCGCAGCCGATGTGCTCGAGGCGCTGGGTGGCAAAGACAACATCACCTTTGCAGCCCACTGCATGACGCGTCTGCGTTTTAACCTTAAGGATATGGAGTTGCCCGACATTAACGCTGTTAAAAAAATTAACGGCGTCATCGGCGCTCAAATATCTGGCGGGCAGTTCCAGGTGATTATTGGGCAAAACGTGCCTAAGGTATATGACGAGCTCATCAAGATGAGCGGCTTGGCCAAGCAGGAGAGCATCGACGAGAACCTCGACGCAAGTGGAGTCAAAACACCGCTTACCCCGGCAGCCGTTGGCAATGCGATTCTTAACTACCTCTCGGGCTCCATGGTTCCGATGATTCCATTGCTGCTCGCGTCGGGCATGTTCAAAACCGTTGCCGTCGTACTCGGGCCAACGATGCTCAATCTCATTGCGGATACGAGCGATCTTTATGTCCTGCTCAATATGCTCTACAACGTGACGTTCTATTTCATTCCGATCTTCTTGGGCTTTACGGCTGCCAAGAACATTGGCGCCACGCCCATGTACGGCGCTTTTATGGGCGGTGTGCTTATCGAACCGACGTTTATGCAAATGGCAGCCGAGGGAAAAGCCTTTAGCGTTTATGGCATCCCTTGCGTGCCTGCAAACTATGCGCAGACGGTTATTCCCATTCTGCTCACGGTTGCGTTGATGTCCGTGTTCGAGAAGTTCTTGCGCAAGCACATGCCCGATTCGCTCACCACGGTCTTTACGCCGCTTTGCACGCTTGCCCTGACTGTCCCCTTTGCGCTTTGCCTGCTTGCTCCTCTTGGTTCTTGGTGCGGTAACGGTTTGGCGGTTGTCTTTGAGTTCCTCGGTGCCGAGGGAGGTATCGTGGCGATTATTGGTGGCGGCTTGCTTGCAGCAATTTGGTTGCCCATGGTCATTACGGGCATGCATGTTGCGGTCATCATGATTGCCATTGCAAACTTTATGTTGACGGGCTCTGACAGCTTTATTCTGGTCGCCCCTACGGTTGCGCTGTGGGCTGCCTATGGAGCGGAGATTGCGACATGGCTCAAACTCCGTAACAAGGAGGAAAAGAGCCAATGTGCCGGGTATGTTGTCGCCCAGCTCATCGGAGGCGTCGGCGAGCCGTTCATCTATGGCATGATGTTCCGCTATCGTAAACTGTTCGTTGCCTGCATGGCGGGTTCGTTTGTCGCCGGTGCCGTGGCGCTCGCCTTGCATGTCAATGCTTACCTCGCCGGTGCTGCCTCCAACGTGCTCAATAATATGACGTTTGTTGGCGGCGGCAACGAGAACCTGATCAGTGCCGTCATCGCTTCGGCGGCTGGCTTTGTCGTAAGCTTTGCTGTGGCTTGGTTCTTTGGCTTTAGTGAGGATGAGCTCGAGAACGGTCCGATTTCCGAGCGCTAGAAAAGCGGTCGTAGACAGGCGGTCTAGTTCAAAATGTGCCGTCTAAAGATGATTCTGCAGGGCGGTATGTATGTTGCCCCCCGCACATTATGTCGAAGGGATTATTGTTACATATGCTTATCAGCGAGGCTATTCAAGCTATCCAGGACTACTGTGACGGCATTGATGCTTTTGCCGGGAAGCCCATCGAGCTTGCGACGACGCGCGATCAGGTGCTTTACGGCGACATCGATCAGCAATGTACCGGAATAGTTACATGCATTTGGGCTACGGCGGAGGTGATTCGTCGTGCCAAGGAGCTTGGCGCTAACCTGATTGTTCCTCACGAGGCACTGTTCTGGAACCACGGAGACCGCCGTGAAGTGGTTGCGGGGAACAAGACCTTTGAGGCAAAGTGCGCTTTGCTTGACGAATGGGGTGGCGCGGTCTGGCGTTGCCATGACTATATCCACTCGGGTGTGCCGCTCGCCTCGGACGGTTCGATGGTCGACGGCATCTTTTACGGATTCGCGGTCAAGATGGACTGGCTTGGCTCCGCGGTAGACGAGACATTCATGAGGTACCGCATTGAGCCAACGCCGGCCCGCGATCTTGCGCAGGCGCTCGTACACAAGCTTGGATTAAACGGGACGCGCTTGATCGGCGACGGTGACGCGCTCGTCCGCAATGTCGAGATTCCAATGCACATCATGGGGCGAGATAACGACGAGATTGCCCATATCGACTCCGAAGGCATCGATTGCATTTTGACCATGGAGTTTATCGACTTTACGGTGAGCGAGTACATCCGCGACGCCGCAATGCTCGGTCAGGGAAAATGCGCAATCCATATGGGTCACTTTAATGGCGAGGAGCCGGGCATGGAGTATATGGCGAAATGGCTGCCCGCCGCGCTCGGGGACGCTGGCGCAGGTCTGCTGGTTACTTTTGTCCCCATGGGAGATACGTATCAGTACGTGCTGGCATAAATAGAACAGGGCCGCGACGCCATATAGGTGTCGCGGCCTTGTCTGCGTTTCCCCAGATAAAACCTGCCAAAATAAACCTGTCCCTTTTTGGCAGGTTGGCGACAATTTATGTAGTTCAGGTTGAGCATAAGCGAGCGAGCAGGTTCCGGGTGCGGCAAGGTGGCGTGAAACAAGCGGGCGCTGACCTTTTGGTCGCGCCCGTGAAGTTGAACGTCAGTTTGCCGTGCCCGGGGCCTGCGCAGCGCCGAGCGGTTACGCCGTTTGTAAAACGGCGTAACCTAAAGGTTCATGTTGCCGTGGATGTAGGGGGTGACCTCGGGGGAGATATGGCCGCAGCCTAGGTTGTGCAGGGCAGATTCGATGGCGGCGGGAAGCGGGGCCTTGCCCCCGTCGTTGACCGCGGTGTTGCCGAGGGCGGCAATCTTGGCAACGTCTGCCGGCGCGGCCTCGATATGCATGCAGCCGCCGACCAAGCGCGCGCGGACCTGGTCCAGGCCAAGGTCGTGCAGGTAGTCCTCGCAGGCGCGAATCACATCGACCTTCTCGCGTGTGAGCTCCTCGCCCGTGGGGACGCGCGTGGCCAGACAGGCTCCTGCCGGCAGGTTCCAGACGGGATAGCCCCAGGCGCGCAGCAGCTCGCGCTCTTCGTCCTTGGTAAAGCCGACCTCCATAAGCGGCGAGCGCACGCCGAGCTCCTGGGCGGCGCGCATGCCGGGGCGGTAGTCGCTGCGGTCGCTTGCGTTGCTGCCGTCGATGACGGTGGGAAAGCCCAGCGACCTGGCGTGGTTGACGATGGCGGTAAAGCCGGCGCGCTTGCAGTGGTAGCAGCGGTCGGCGTCGTTGCAGGCTACCTGGGGGAGCTGCAGTTGATCGACCGAGAGGTTGAGCACGGGGAGCTTAAAATGCGGCCCCTCATCGGCCTGCCCGTCAATCGCCCGCTCAAACGAAGCCTGCTCGGGCGTGCCGATGAGCGGCGTGGTGAGGTGAACGAGAAGCGTGCTGGCGGGCATGATGCGGGCGCAGACTGCGGCCAAAAAGCTGCTGTCGACGCCACCGGAAAAGCCGATGGCGACGCGTCCGTATGCCAAAAGCAGCTGCTCGAGCGCTGTGAGTTTGTCCTGAAGCCCCTCTGCAGGTGCGGTGGTGTCTGAAAGCATGAATCGATCCTTGCCGTTGAGTACTCGGTCGAAAACTATAATCCTACCGAGCCGCTTGTCATAAGACTTCTATCTATGTAACGAAAGTGCAATATGCTATATACGTTATATACAAGTTTACAGGTGCGGTAAAGTTGCGGGAGTACAGCAGCGCGAAGAGATGGGGGACCGATATGATCAAGGCCGTTATTTTTGACATGGACGGAACGCTGGTCGACACCGAGCGTTTGGGTATCAAGGCGTGGAAGGCGGGCGCGGCCGAGCTGGGATTCGCGATTGATGATGCGCTGATCCATCAGTTTATCGGTCGTACGCTGCCCGATGTCATGCGCATCCTTGAGGAGCATTACGACAGCAGCGAAACCGCTGAGGCAATCTATCGTCGCCATAAGGAGATTCGCGACGAGATGGTCAAGACCGATCTGGAGCTTAAGGCTGGCGCTGCCGAGTGCCTAGGCGAGCTGCTGGCTGCGGGCTATCACGTGGGCCTCGCGACGTCGTCGCGCCACGTTACCGCCGAGCGCAACCTTAAGACGGTCGGCCTCTTTGACAAGTTTGAGACGGTGACCTGCGGCGAGGACGTCGCGCACGGCAAGCCCGACCCCGAGATGTACCTGCTCGCCTGCGAGCGCGCGGGCTTTGCTCCCGAGGAGTGCGCCGTGGTCGAGGATTCGCGCAACGGCTGCGTCTCGGGTATCACGGCCGGCTGCCACGTCTTTGCCGTTCCCGACATCGTGCCGCTGCCGCAGGACGTGGTGGATGGCTGCGAGGCTGTGCTCGATACGCTGTTCGATCTGACGGCGGCGGTCAAGGCCGTGTGTTAGCGTTCGCATGTGAATCATTTCAATAGCATTTTAAGGATGCGGCCAACCGCTAAGTGTGGGTGGCCGCATCCTTTTGTTTAGAAGAGTTTTTAACCCAAAAACTACCGCTTACCGATTGATAACAACCGCTCGCCGGACTAAAGTTGACTCATATTGAAATTGAAACGGTTCAAATAATAATGAAAACTGTAAATGAAGCGCTTCAATAAGGGGAGAGCACATGGAGAGTCGCATCGAGTCCAAGCAGTACGCAGCGGTCGATATCGGTGCCTCGAGCGGTCGCGTTCTTGCCGGCTGGATCGAGGACGGCAAGATGTCCTACCAGGAGGTCTACCGCTTCGATAACGAGCAAAAGCGCGTAGACGGCCACGACTGCTGGGACGTTGAGGCTCTGTTCGACCATGTTGTCGCAGGCCTGCGCGCCGTCAAGGATCAGACCGGACAGGCTCCGGCCACCATCGGAATCGATACCTGGGGTGTTGATTTCGTGCTGCTCGATGAGCACAACAAGATCGTCGGTGATACGGTCGCCTACCGCGATGCCCGCACTGACGGCATCTACGAAGTTGCCGACCAAATTATGGATCCGGCCGAGGTCTATGCCCGCACCGGCATTCAGCGTCAGCCTTTCAACACGCTCTATCAGCTGCTCGCCCTCAAGAACGAGCATCCCGAGCAGCTCGAGGCAGCTCGTACCTTCTTGATGATCCCCGACTATCTCAACTGGCGTCTGACCGGCATCAAGGCCAACGAGTACACCAACGCGAGCACTACCGGCATGCTCGACGCCGAGAAGTGCACGTGGGACACCGAGATCCTTTCGCGCTTTGGTATTCCCCAGAGCATCTTCCTGGATCCGACCATGCCCGGCGCCGTGCTCGGCGAGCTCACGGCCGACATCTCCGAGAAGATCGGTTACTCCGCGACCGTGGTGCTGCCTGCCACGCACGACACTGGCTCTGCCTTCCTGGCCGTTCCCGCCAAGGATGACAACGCCGTCTACATCTCGAGCGGAACGTGGAGCCTGCTGGGCGTTGAGAACCAGCACGCTATCACCAGCGAGTTCGCCCGCAAGCAGAACTTTACCAATGAGGGCGGCTACCTCAAGCGCTATCGCTTCCTCAAGAACATCATGGGCTTGTGGATGAACCAGTCCGTCCGTCGCGAGATCAACGGCGTAGACTATGTCGAGGGCAAGACCTCGCACAAGGCTCTCATGGATCATAAGGTTGGCTTTGACGAGCTCCGTACGCTCTGCCGCGAGGCTGAGCCCTTCGAGGCGTATGTCGATGTCGACGACGACCGTTTCCTGGCCCCCGACTCCATGATCCAGGAGATTAAGCAGGCCTGTGCCGAGGGCGGCGAGCCGATCCCGCACACCGTGGGCGAGATCATGCGTACCAACTACTGCAGCCTTTCGCGCTCGTATGCCAAGGCCATCGAGGGCTTGCGTGAGCTTTCGGGCCACGACTACACGAGCATCAACATCGTGGGCGGCGGCTGCCAGGATTACTACCTCAACCAGATGACGGCCGATACCTGCGGGCTCCCCGTGTTCGCCGGCCCCATCGAAGGTACCTGCATCGGCAACTTTATCGTTCAGATGATCGCCGGCGGCGATTTTGCCGACCTGGCCGATGCCCGTGCCTGCGTTGCCCGCTCCTTCAATGTCAAGCGCATCGACCCCAAGGGCACCCAGGCCTAAACGAGGGCAGGGCCTGCCCCGACTCACCTTTCAACTACCCCCAGCCCCGCGTGCGGCAAACGACTCCTGCCGGGCGCGAGCGGCTCTCTCCGATGACATACGGCGCGGAGGCCCTACACGAAACCATACTCCGCGCCGACGTCAATCGGCTTGCTACGTTTTTCAATTGGACCTGCGGGTCCCGGAGAGGAGACAAACAATGGCAATGGAAGATCTGGCGTTTATCAAGGGCTTCTGCCGCTTGTGCGATGACGGCTTTAAGCAGGGCTGGCATGAGCGCAACGGCGGCAACCTCACTTACCGTATGACCGACAAGGAGGTCGCCGAGGCCAAGCCGTTCTTTGAGGAGCCTCGCGAGTGGGTCAAGATGGGCGTGCGCGGTGAGAATCTTGCTGGCCAGTACTTTGTGAGCACCGGCTCGGGTAAGTACATGCGCAATGTTCTCGAGAGTCCGCATGCCAACATCGGCATCGTCGAGATCAACGAGACCGGTGACGCCTTCCGCATTGTGTGGGGCCTTGCCAACGGCGCCCGTCCGACCAGCGAGTTCGAGAGCCACTACATGAACCACTGTGTCGCCGCCGCCCGTACCGATGGCGCCGACCGCGTGATTTACCATGCCCACACCCCCGGCATCATCGAGATGTCCTTTGTGGTGCCGCTGGAGGACCGTGCCTTCACCCGCATCCTGTGGCAGATGATGACCGAGTGCGTCGTCGTCTTCCCGACCGGCGTGGGCGTGGTGCCCTGGATGGTCCCGGGTGGCCCGGCCATCGCCGAGGCGAGCTCCGAGCTCATGAAGACCTACGACACCATCGTCTGGGCCCACCACGGTCTGTTTGCCGCCGGCCCTGACTTCGATACGACCTTTGGCCTGGCGCACACCGTCGAGAAGGCCGCCGAGATTTACCTGGCCGCACGTGCTGCCAACGGTGGTTCGGATGACTTCCTCAACAAGATTTGCGACGAGGGCCTCAAGAACACCTGCCGCGACTTTGGTATCAAGATCAACGAAGCATTTGTTGACTAGCGCAAGAAAGGTGGATATAGATGCTCGTTAACACCAAGGCCAAGGTTGGCGTCTTTTCTATCACCCTCGGTGCCTATCTTCCGCAGTTTCCGCAGCTCGTTCCCAACTTCGAGCAGCAGTACGAGGACTTTAAGGCCACGCTGCCCACGACAGTCGAGCTTGTTGACGGCGGCATGGTGACCACCAAGGAGCAGGCCCAGGTCGCTGGCGACAAGTTCCGCGCCGAGGACGTCGACCTGGTCATCCTGCAGATGCTCACCTATGCCACGAGCTACAACGTGTTGCCGGTCGTGCGCGACCTGGATGTGCCCGTCGTCGTGGTCAATGTGCAGAAGAAGGCCCAGCCCGACTACGCTAACACCGACATCCCCACGTGGCTGGGCGACCTGTACGCCTGCGGCGCCCCCGGCGAGGTCGTGGCCGACCTTAACCGTGCCGGCAAGCGTCATGCTGTTGTGACCGGCGTTGTCGAGGGCGGCGACCCGGCTGTGGCCGAGCAGCTCGAGCAGTGGTGCCGCGCCGCCCAGGTGCGTCGTCGCCTGCGTCGCACCACCATCGCCCAGATCGGCCGTCCGTACCCGGGCATGATGGACCTCTACATCGACGAAACCAACCTCTACAACCGTCTGGGTCTCTACACCAAGCAGTTTGACTGGGAGAAGATGTGGGCCATCGCCGACAACATCGATGACCAGGCCGCCGTGGACGCCAAGGCTGCCGAGATTCTCGACACCTTCGACGTCGAGGGCGGCGCCAAGGTGAGCGACGAGCCCATCCAGGAGATGGCCAAGTACGTCGTTGCCTTTGAGCAGTGGGTCAAGGACGAGGAGATCGGTCTGGTCGCCAGCCACTACGATGGCTATGCCAAGGGTCAGGCCGGCGTGCTCGACTCCATGCTCATTCCGGCGTTCTCCATGCTCATCAAGCAGGGCACGAGCTGCGCGGTCGAGGGCGATATGAAGGTCGCCATCGCCATGAGCATCCTTAAGACCATCTCTGGCACCGGCCAGCTTTCCGAGATGTACTCCATCGACTTCCCCGAGGACATCGTCATCATCGGCCACTCCGGCTCTGGCGATGCCGACATCTCGACCGCCAAGAAGCCGACGCTCAAGGTCGTCCCCGTGTTCCACGGCAAGACCGGCGGCGGCTACCTCACCCAGTTCTATCCCGGCCACGGCACCATCACCTTCCTGGGCATCACGCAGGACGGCGACGGCAACTTCAAGTTTGTGGTTGCCGAGGGCGAGAACGTCGACGGCCCGATCTTTACCTTCGGTGACACCAACATGCGTATGAAGTTCTCGATCGGCGCCCGTGAGTTCATGGATCGCTGGAACGAGACGGGCCCGACTCACCACATGGCCGCCTGCCTGGGCAGCCAGACCGACACGATTCTTAAGGTCGCCAAGATTTTGAATGTGCCCGTCGAGATCGTCTGCCGCTAGATTAATAGCCACAGCTGGGTGGACCTCCCGCCTGTTTTGATGCGGGAGGTCCACTTGCGCACAGCAGCCTTAGCTGCCCAGCCAACAAAAATGGCCATTTTTGTCGTTAAGTAGGCCCAAAATGGCCTCTTATCAACAGAAATGGCCATTTTTTTTGAAGGGGAACGACGGGTTTCAACCGTTTGCCGCGTAAAAGCCACCGTTTGCCGGTACGTCATTTGAAACGTTTCATCGCAATGGCTATAGTGTAGCCAGAAAGAAAAGCTGCGCCGGAGACAAGGTGTCAGTGGGATTGTTATTCCATTTGGAAGCATGACCGGGTCAGAGGCTCTAGGAGTCCTCTGGCTCGGTCTTTTTTGTGCAGCTATTCTTGAGGTCGATGCAGTGCACGGCAGCGGCCCTATGGATTGGGACCTAAGGAGAGGCGGTTTGCGATGGATGTTCTCGAGACCATCAAAGCCCTGGTCGGCGGCGACACGAACGTGAGCTCGGTGATCGAGCTTGACGGCGGCGTGCAGATCAGGGTCAAAGACGCAAGCGCCGTGAAGCTCAGCGAGATCTGCGCCCTAGCGGGCGTGGAGAGCGCCAAGCTCACGTCCTCGGTCCTCAAATGTACGTTTATCCACGGAAAGGGTAAGCACATGGGTCAGTACCATGAACTCGCCGGCGAGATCCTCAAAGGGGTCGGCGGTATCGAAAATATCAAGAACGTGCGCCGCTGCATCACGAGGCTGCGTTTTACGCTCAAAGACGAGAAGATCGCCCAGGACGAGACGATCAGCAACCTTGACGGCGTCATCCAGGTCATGAAGGCCGGCGGCCAGTACCAGGTCGTTATCGGCGCTGCCGTGGACGATGTCTACGAGGAGCTCGTGAGCGAGTACAAGGTCCCGGGCGTGGGCACGGTCGCTGAGGACGATGCGGCCGAGGACGAGGACGAGAAGAGCCGCAACGTCTTTAACATGCTGATGGACACGGTGTCGGGCTGTATGGCGCCTACGCTTATGCCCCTCGCTGCCGCAGGTATGATCAAGGGCCTGCTCGCCCTCTGCATTGCCATGGGCTGGCTCACCGCCGATAGCGGTGCCTACATGATCTGGTACTCCATTGCCGACGGCTTCTTCTACTTCCTGCCCATCATCTTGGGCTACACTGCGGCCAAGAAGTTCGGCTGCAACGAGTTTCTGGGCATGGCGCTCGGCGCGGCGCTCGTGTATCCGGCCATGGTCAACCTGAGCTCCACGGCCGAGGTCGCAGGCACCATCCTCGAGGGCACCGCCTTCCAGATGAGCTACTACAACACCTTCTTCGGCATTCCCGTCATCTTCCCGGCGGCCGGCTACACTTCGAGCGCTATCCCCATCCTTATCGCCGTGTGGGCCGCCTCTAAGCTCGAGGGCGCGCTCAACAAGGCCGTCCCGCAGCTCATCCGCTCCATGGCCGTGCCGTTCCTCTGCTTTGCCATCATGGCTCCCGCGACCTACCTTGTGATCGGCCCCGTGGCCTCCATGATTTCGGGCGTCCTCACCCTCATCACCGAGACCCTCATCAACATCCCCGTCGTGGGCGGCGCTGTGGTCGGTCTCGTCGTGGGTGGTGCGTTCTCCACGCTCGTTATGTTCGGTCTGCACTGGGCCATCATCCCCATCATGCTCAACAACATCGCTATGCTCGGTTACGACCCGCTCATGGCAGCCGGTTCCATCGGCGGCTTCGTGGGCGTCTCCCAGGGCCTGGCCGTGATCCTGCGCACCAAGAGCGACAAGACCCGCAACGTTGCCATCCCGGCCACCATCTCGCAGTTCTTTGGCGTAGGCGAGCCGCTGCTCTACGGTATCCAGCTCCCCAGCAAGTTCCTCTTTATTCAGAACATCGTCTTCAGCGCAGCAGCCGGCCTGGTTATGGGTGCGCTTAACGTCCACGCCTTCAGCATGGGCAGCGCCGGTCTCTTCGGTATCCCCACCTTTATGGATCCCTCGGGCGCCGACACGAGCAATATCGTGTTCTACCTGGGCACCCTTGCCGTGATCATGGTCGTTGCCTTTGTCTTTACCATGGCGACCTATCACGACGACGGTAGCTACCTGGGCAAGAAGCGCGCCGACAAATAATCGTCGGTACAGATTACACCCCAGCCAGAATGGCGGTTCCACGTGGCGGGCCGCCATTCTGTTTATCTCTTGAGAGGTCAGGATGGAGCATACGTTATTGGACGGGGCGCGCTGGATCGCAGGCGCGCCGTTTTGCTACGAGCCCGAGTCGGCTTTTTTTGGCGAAACATATCGAAACCATGTGGTCATGGGGTCGTTTGAGCTTGAAAGCGTGCCCGCACGGGCCGAGCTCGAGCTGGCGGTGCTGGGCTATGCGCGCGTGCGCATCAACGGTAAGCGCGCGGATGGCTCCGAGCTTCTCGGATGGTGGACCAACTTTACCAAAAAGGTCTATGCGCACAAGGTCGACGTGGCGGGCCTTTTGCATGAGGGTGAAAACGAGATCCAGATCGAGCTCGGCAACGGATTTTTTAACCCCTCGCCCTTACGCCTGTTTGGCAAGTACAACCTGCGCGAGCGCCTGACCGAGGTCGGCACGCCCCGCGTGGCCGCACGGCTCGTCGACGGCGAGGGCAAGGTGCTCGTTGCCACCGATGCCTCGTGGAGTGTGCGCGAGGGCGACCTCCTGTTCAATAACGTGTATCTGGGCGAGGTGTTTGACCTGCGCGGGGGTGCTCCCGCGGCAGGCCCGTGCCCTGTGACGGTATATGACGATACTCGCTCGGTCGAGCTCACGCCGGTCGCCCCGTGCGTGCGCGCGGGAAGCATTGCGCCCGTGCGGATCTTTGAGCACGAGGGGGCGACGGTTGTCGACTTTGGCGAGGTCGTCGCCGGATTTTTGCGTATGCGCGTGGCGGCTCACGCGGGTGCGCGCATCGAGCTTCTCTATTCCGAGACCTGGCGCGATGGCGGCCCTTATACAGGGACGGCGGTTGCGGGCTATGCCGGCATGGAGACTCCGCGCGGCGTGTGTCCCGGCGGTCCCGACGCTCCCGAGCCGGCCGAGCAGCACGACTCGGTGCTCTGCCACGAGGGCGTCAACGAGTTTGAGAACCGCTTCTGCTGGCATTCGTTCCGATACGTGAGCGTGACGGGCGCGTCTGCTGCCGACATCGTCGAGGCGGTGGCGACCTATGTGCATACGGACCTTGCGCAGGTGGGTAAGCTTGAGCTGGGCTGCGAGCGCTTTGAGCGGCTGCACGAGGCTGCGATCCGCACCAAGCTCAACAACAACCACGGCCTGTTTGAGGACTGCGCGCGCGAGCGCTTTGGCTACGGCGGCGATATGGTGGCCCTCGCCGCGTCCCAGACGTTCTCGTTTAACGTCGCGGGCCTCATCGACAAGACGCTTGCGGATTTTGCACGCGATCAGACGGAGCGAGGCGGCCTTCCCGAGACGGCGCCGTTCATGGGTATCGGCTCCAACGGGCCCGCCTATGGCGAGGGGCCGCTTATATGGCAGATCGCCTACCCGTATCTGGCGCTTGTTGCAGATCGTGTCTGCGGGCGACGCGACCTGCTCGAGCGGGAGTGGGCGGGCATCGAGCGCTTTGGCGACTACCTGCTCGGCTTTGATGCGGCAGAGCTCGCTCCGCACTGCCTGGGCGACCACGGCAGCCTGATTGCGCAGGGCTTCTCGAGCGGCAGCCCCGACAAGGAGTTTGTGGGCTGGTGCGCAATCCTTTGGGCGCTCGGCCTTGTGTGCGAGGCGGGGGAGCGCTTAGGCTGCGATGTCGAGCGCTTTGCTGCGGCCGCCGCAGAGCTGCGGCCCCGGATCATCGATCGCTTTAAGCACGAGAACGGATCGTTTGGCGACGGGACCCAGACGTCTTGGGCGTTTGCCGCGGAGCTCGGCCTGGGCGACCAGTCGGAGCTGGTGGGCGCACTGGTGCGTGCGATCAAGGCCGAAGGTGGCGTGCTCACCACGGGCATCTTCGGTACCTCGTTTGCCTTTAGGCTGCTTGCGGAGTATGGCTACAGCGAGCTTCTTGAGCGCTGGCTGCTGCGCGAGGAGAACCCGAGCCTACTCGGAATGCTCGCCGACGGCAACGGGGCGCTTATCGAGATGTTCGACGATCCTTTGGCCTCGTGCGACCATGCCATGTTCTCGAGCTACGACCAGTGGTTCTACGAGGGTCTGGGTGGCCTTTTAGTTGCGCGCGACGCGCAGGGCTGCGACAAGCTCACGGTCAAGCCCTACCTTTCGCACGCCACGGACAGTTTTGCCTGTACGTGGAAGACCTGCAAGGGCGCGGCACGCGTGGAGTGGAAGCGCGCGGACGGCGCGGTCACGGTTGCCGTCGAGGTGCCCGAGGGCGTCGAGACGGCCATCGAGTCCCCCTGGGGCTCGGAGGTCCTCTCGTCAAAGACAGAGGGCACGCTTACCGTCATGGTCGTTTCTGAAGAGAAAGGGGGCTGCTAGATGAGCTACCCACATCTGTTTTCTCCCATTAAGCTGGGCGACACGCTTGTGCAGAACCGTATCGTCGCAAACCCCATGAGCGAGCATTACGAGGATCGCTGCCGCGGTGGCGCCGGTGTCGTGATCTGCGGGCACACCATTGTGGAGCCCGGGCGCTCGTCGTGGATGAGCGCCGATGAGCCGTATGCATTCTCCAAGTACGAGCGCGAGTCCACGGTGGCCCGCGCCCGCATGGCGCGCGCGGGTGGTGCGGCGGCAAGTATCGAGCTTGCGCATGCGGGTCAGTATGCGCGCACCGTGGACTACGCCATGGGACCAGACGGCTTTGTGCGCGCCGATGGCATCGAGGTGCGCGCCATGACGCCCGCCATGATGGAGCATACGGCCGCATGTTGGGTGCAGGCGTGCGTTGATGCGCGCCGCGCGGGCTTTGACATGGTGTTTTTGCACTTTGGGCACGGCTGGCTCATGGGGCAGTTTTTAAGCCCGCTGTTCAACCACCGCACGGATGGGTACGGCGGCTCCATCGAAAATCGCATGCGCTTTCCCTTGCAGGTGCTGAGCGCCTGCCGCGAGGCCGTGGGGCCGCGCTTCGCCATGGAGATGCGCATCTCGGCTGACGAGTGGATGCCGGGCGGCATAGAGCTTGACGACGTCATCGCGTTTTGCCGCGAGGCCCAGCGCTACGTGACAAGCATTCAGGTCTCCTGCGGGCTCGATATCGAGCACGAGGCCAACGTGCACACTTCGGCAACTAACCTCGACCCGCATCTGCTCAACCTGGAGCTCGCCCGTGCCGTCAAGGCGGCAGTCGATGTCCCCGTGACGCTCGTGGGCTCCGTCGAGACGCCCGAGGAGGCGGAGCGCGCCATCGCCGAGGGCGCCTGCGACATGGTGGCGCTCGCGCGCGCCCTGGCCGCCGACCCCCTGTGGCCCGCCAAGGCACGCGACGACCGTGCCGAGGATATCGTGCCGTGCCTGCGCTGTCTGCAGTGCTACCACATTTCGACGGACCGCTGGAACGTGGGCTGCAGCGTGAACCCGCGCTTTGCCAACGAGGATTTTGTTCCGCGCACGGTGGAGCCCGCGGAGGTTTCGAAGCGCGTACTCGTGGTGGGTGCCGGCCCTGCCGGCTGCATGGCGGCGATCACAGCCTGCGCGCGCGGTCACAAGGTGGTGCTCGCGGAGCGCGCCGATCGCGTGGGCGGCAATGTGAGGCTTATCGCCCAGGAATCCCACAAGGAGGATATCGCTCGCTACTTGCACTATCTCGAGCACAAGATTGCCGGGCTCGAGCGCGCGGGTGAGCTTGACGTGCGCTTTGGGTGCGAGGTGGACCGTGTCTTTGTGGAGGAGATGGCGCCCGATGCGCTCATCGTCGCCGTGGGCGCCGAGTCGTTTGTGCCTTCCGTTCCGGGTGTCGATGCGCCCGTCGTTATGGGGTTTGCCCAGGCTATCGAGCATGTGGAGGACCTCGGCTCGCGCGTGGTGGTCGTCGGCGGCGGCACGATCGGTGCCGAGCTGGCGCTCGAGCTTGCCGAGCAAGGGCACGAGGTCAAGGTGGTCGAGATGGGGTCTGCGCTCGCGGCGCAGGGCAACTCACTCTTTAGGATTGCGCTCCGCCAGATGTTTGACAGGCAGGGCAAGGCCATCGAGGTGCTGCTCAACACTTCTTGCACCTCGATCGGCGATGAGGGCGTGTGCGTGAGCGGGCCCGATGGGGCCGAGTGCGTGCTCGCCTGCGACAACGTGGTGATCGCTGCGGGCGTGCGGCCGCGCACCGCGCTTGCCGAGGGCCTTGCGGGCGTGGTGCCCCAAACGTATCTTGTGGGTGACTGCCGCCGGGCGCGCGTCATCAAGGATGCCGTGTTTGAAGGCTACTCTGCGGCGGCATCCATCTAGCACATGTGCTAGGTTGTACAGTGGGTCAGAAAGGAAGGATAGGCGATGTGGATCCTCAAGAAGATCAACAACAACTGCGCGCTTGCCCGCGATGACGACGGGCAGGACCTTGTTGTCTTTGGCAAGGGCATCGCCTACCGCAGGCCCCCTTATGAGCTTAAGGACCTTTCGATCGTCGAGCGCACGTTCTACGGCGTGGGCGGGGCGTCGGTTGCCGCGCTCAAGGATATTCCGTCCGATGTGCTGCTGCTTGCGGCCGATATCGTCGATTACGCGAGCGCCAAGCTCGACACGGAGTTCAACCCCAACGCGCCCGTGACGCTCGCCGACCATATCAATTTTGCCTGCCAGCGCGTGAGCCAGGGCGTGGTGATCGAGACGCCGCTTTCGTTTGACGTGATGCGTCTGTATCCGCGCGAGGTCGCCGTCGCCCGCCGTGCGCTCACGCTCGCAAAGAGCCGCCTGGGGGTTGCGCTTCCCGAGGCCGAGGTCACCAACATTGCTCTGCACCTGATCGACGGCGAGTCCGAGCAGAGCAACATGGAGGCTACGATCGAGGCGACGCGCGTGCTTGAGGACCTGACAGAGATCGTGGTGCGGCACATCGGAGCTCTCGATACCTCGTCTTTTACCTATGCGCGCTTTGCGATGCATGTGAGATTTTTGCTCGACCGTATCAAGCTGGGGGAGGACGCGGATGCCGGCTTTGGAACGATGCTTCCCGTTATGAAGGAGACGTATCCGGAGTCGTATGCCTGTACGGCAGATATTCTCGCCTACTTTATTTCCGAGCACGGCTGGGAATGCAGCGAGAACGAGACGCTCTACCTGCTGATGCATGTTCAGCGACTTAAGGCGAGTATCGAAGGATAAGGTCGTTTTATTTGGATGGGCCCCTCCCGGAAGGGACCCGGAGGGTGGCTAGGGTGGAATAAAAGGGGCTTTTTTGCTTTAAACGATCGAGGGTGCAGCCTTGGCAAGGGGTCGGCGGAGGGCTTTGGGCGCTATGAGTTACTCCAGGAGCCAGTCGATCACGTTGCGCTTGCGGACTCCTTCGTAGTTCGCGTCCGCAAACAGCGTGTCGAGCGTAAGAAGCGTCTTGGGGTAGTTGTCTCGGACTTTCTTAAAGGGGGCCAACTCTCGATTGAGGGTAGTTTCGTCGAGCGTTGTGGCTGAAACCTGAAAATAGGCTGTCTCGTCTGACTTTAGGGCAACAAAATCGATTTCCCCGCCGTCGATATCGCCCACGTAGACGTCGTATCCACGGCGTAGGAGCTCGAGATAAACAACATTTTCGAGGATATGACCGATATCGCTGCTTTGGGTTTTGACGAGAGCACCTCTAAGTCCAAGGTCAACGGCGTAGTATTTGCCGTTTGTTGAAAGAAGCTGCCGACCGCGCACGTTATAGCGCGGAGCAAAGTACAGCACAAGGCTGTCTGTTAAGCCTTTGAGGTATTTGGCTACGGTTTTCTGGTCGGTTTTGTTGCCGTTGGACGAGAGCGTGTCGGAGATTTTTTTAATCGAGATCCGGTTTCCAATGCTATGGAGTAGGAACTTGGTGATATCGCGCAGGGTCGGGACGTCCGAGACCTTCAGGCGTTCGATAACGTCGCGTATGACGATGGTATCGTAGAGGCTCATAAGATAATCGCGCGCCTGGGGTCCCTGAATACCCGTCTCGGCGATAAAGGGAAAAGAGCCCCGGGTGATGTACTCGTCAAACAACTGCGCGGGAGCCTTTCCGTCATTGGTTTTTGCCGAGCAAAACTCTTTAAAGGATAGGGGCAGCATCTTGAGCTCTACGTAGCGGCCGGAGAGCAAAGTTGCCAGCTCGCTCGAGAGCAGATAAGCGTTGGAACCGGTTATGTAGAGGTCGACATTGTCCTTGATAAAAAGACTGTCGACGGCTTTTTCGAAATGCTCGACGTGCTGTATCTCGTCCAGAAAAACGTAGTTCATCTTATCGGGGACGAGTCTGGCGGAAATGTAGTCGTAGAGTGCTCTATACGACGTAAGCGACTCGAACTCCAGGTCTTCAAAGTTGAGGGATATAACCTGGTCGCCTGTGATTCCATGATCGCGCAGGTAGCTACGGTAGATTTCGAATAGCTTTGATTTGCCGGACCTTCGCACGCCCGAAACGACCTTGATGACGTGCGAGTCTTTCCACGAAATGAGCCAGTCGAGGTACTGTTTGCGATCAATCAGATTCATGAAACCCCTTTCTTGGCGAGAAAAAACTGGAGCAAAATCAATACTTATAGGAAATATCTAAAAATATGGAATTGAGTCTATTTTAACAAAAAAGTTAATGAAAAATGGATTACATTCCGTAAATATCCGTAGCCGCAGGTCCGGCTAAACGGGGAGGGCACATGGGGCCAGTAAAAAACGCCGCAGCGGGCCTGTTTCCGTTGCGGCGTTTTTTTGTCACAAGTAGGCGCCTAGGTTGATGTCGGTTGTTGGGACCATGGGTTGGCCCGTCGGGTGCGGCTTGGCATTTTGGGTGCTTACGCGCTCGAGCAAGAAGGGACGCACGAGCTCCTGACGGTTAATGTCCTCGCTGGCCGTGACCGTGGTGACGGTGCGCGCGGCGGAGCCGATGCGGACTCGTTTGGTCTTGGCGGCAGGTTTATCCTCGATTTGCTCTATGAGCAATTGAACGCCCTTGCGGCCAATCTCGTAGCCCGGGGGCGCTACCGTAGTGAGCGGGACCGATCCGCTCCATGCAAGGGGGTTGCCGTCGCAGCCGGCCACGCGGACCTGCTCGGGGACGGAGATGCCTTTGTCGGTCAGCGCTGCGATAACGCCCGAGGCCAATACGTCGGTCAGGCCGATGACAAAATCGGGGCGCTTGTCATCAGGGCGCTCGGCAAGCTGGGCACCGATGCTGTAGCCGTCGGCAGCGGTATTCCATTCGCCGGCGTCGATGACTTCGATCTTGATATCGGGATGCAGGGCGAGGGCCTTGTGGATGCCAAGTACGCGCAAGGTGAGCTGCATAAATGCCGCTCTGCCCACAACGGTGATATGGCGTGCGCCACGGGCAACGGCGAGCTCGGCGATAATGCGGCCTTGTGCCTCGTTGTCGGCAGCCACGTAATAACCGGGCTCGGAGCAGTGGATGTCCAGATGGACGATCGGCACGGGCATCTTGGCCATGGCGGGGTGCCAGTCGGGGGACGCCATGGGCTGAACCATGACGCCGGACATCTGCGTGCCCATAAAATAGCGCAGGTAATGATCCTCGAGAATGTCGTCGTTATCGGCATTGGCGATGAGCAAGTCATAGCCGTGCTTGCGTGCCTCGTTGTGGGCACCGCTGGCAATCTGGAGCGAAAAGCCGTGGTCGAGACGGGGGAGGACAAGGCCAAAGGACTTAGTGGTGCCGCCGGCCAGCTGGCGAGCGCTTTGGTTGGGCAGGTAGCCAAGGCGATTGATGGTCTCGTTGATGAGCTTGAGGGTCTCGGGGCGCAGCTTTTCGGGGTGGTTGAGCGCGTTGGATACCGTGCCCAGCGAGACCCCCGCCTCGCGCGCGACGTCGCTGATTTTTACCTTTGCCATAGCGGCCCCTTTGATGCGTTTCAAGTACAAGGCAGATTGTAGCATCGCCCACCCCTAGGGTGTCAAAACCTGCCAATTAGGGACAGGTTTATTTTGGTAGGTTTTATCTGGGCAAACGCTGGAGCCCAAACCACCACAAAGGTGCCTGTCCCCATCGTGGTGGTTTGGGCATGTGTGCATCGAGTGGTATCTAAGTTGAGATACCACTTCTGGTATATCAGCTTGCGCTTGCGTGAGTACAATACTCGAACGTTATACGTCTCAGCGCCCCCTGTGCGTGGACGTCTTGCAGTCACGCGAACGAAGGGATTTATCCTATGTGCGGAATTGTCGGCTACACCGGCTCTGATATTGCAAAGAACATACTGGTCACAGGCCTTAAGCGCATGGAGTATCGCGGCTATGACTCCTCGGGCGTTGCGCTCGAGGTGGGCGAGGGCGCCGCGGCACACCTCGACGTCATCCGCCGCGTGGGCAAGGTTGCGGGCCTGGAGAGCGAGCTTTCCAACATCGACAGCGACGCTACCTGCGGTATCGGTCACACCCGTTGGGCCACCCACGGCAAGCCCTCCGTCGTTAACGCTCACCCCCACACCAGCTGCGACGGTCGTATCGCCATCGTCCACAACGGCATCATCGAGAACTTCGCCGAGCTGCGCGAAGAGCTGGAGGGCCGCGGCCACCACTTTAAGAGCGAGACCGATACCGAGGTCTTCGCGCATCTGATCGAAGAGGCTTATGCTGAGACGCACGACCTGATGGCCTCCGTGCGCGAGGCTTGCACCCACGTGGTCGGTGCCTATGGTCTGGCCGCCGTGTGCGCTGACGAGCCCGGCGTGATCGCCGTGGCCCGCAAGGATTCCCCGATCGTAGTCGGCGTGGGCGAAACCGGCTCCTATGTTGCTTCCGATGTCATCGCGCTCATCGACGCCACCCGCGATGTCGTGGTGCTCGAAGACGGTCAGTTTGCCAAGCTCACGCCCGCGGGCGTCGAGTACACCGACGAGGCCGGCAACGTTATCGAGCCCAAGGTCACCCACATCGACTGGGACCTAGACATGGCCGAAAAGGGTGGCTACCCCGACTTTATGCTCAAGGAGATCCACGAGCAGCCTCGCGTTGTGCGCGACACGCTGGTCGGTCGTATGACGCCGGCCGGCGAGCTCGACATCGACGAGCTGGGCCTTTCGCTCGAGGAGCTCAACGACATCGACCGCGTCTACGTGATCGCCTGCGGCACCAGCTACCACGCCGGACTCATCGCCAAGAACCTTATCGAGGGTTGGGCTCGCATCCCCACCGAGGTTGAGGCGGCCAGCGAGTTCCGTTACCGCAATCCCATCATTACGCCGACGACGCTCGTCGTTGCCGTGTCCCAGTCGGGCGAGACGGCCGATACCCTTGCCGCCATTCGCGACGCGCGCATCAAGGGCGCCAAGGTCTTCGGCATCACCAACGTGGTGGGCAGCCCGGTGGCGCGTGAGAGCGACGGCGTCATCTACACCAAGGCCAACAAGGAGATCGCGGTCGCCTCGACCAAGAGCTTTATCGGTCAGGTCGTGAGCCTTACGCTGCTGGCTCTGCTGCTGGCGCAGGTTAAGTACCGTCTGACCACCAAGCAGGCGCGCATGCTGTTCCGCGAGCTTTCCGATACGGCCGAGCAGATCCAGTGGATTTTGGATACCCAGACCGAGGCCGTTCATGAGGCCGCCCTGCTGTGCAAGGACGCGCAGTCGGCGCTGTTCGTGGGCCGTGGCATGGGTGCCGCTATTTCCTACGAGGGCGCACTCAAGCTCAAGGAGGTCAGCTACCTGCATGCCGAGGCCTACGCCGCTGGCGAGATGAAGCACGGCCCCATTGCCCTGATCGACCCGGGCTTCCCTGTCATCGCTGTGGCCACCAAGAGTGCCACCTACGACAAGACCGTGTCGAACCTCATGGAGTGCAAGGCGCGTGGCGCCAAGGTCATCGTCGTTGCCACCGAGGGTGACGAGGAGATCAACAAGATTGCCGATTGCATCATCCGCGTGCCGGCCGTCCGCGACGTGTTCAGCCCCATCACCGCGAGCGTCCCGCTGCAGCTGCTCGCCCGCGAGGTCGCCATCCTGCGCGGTTGCGACGTTGACCAACCTCGTAACCTGGCGAAAAGCGTTACTGTCGAGTAGTTGGTTCCGCCGTTCTAACGACCAAGGCCCGGCTCCGCGTCATCAGACGGAGCCGGGCCTTTTTGTACGGAGAAACCAGCACAAAGGTGCCTGTCCCCTTTGTGGTGGTTTTGGCAGGTTAGCGGAGCTTACTGGTCTCGAAGTACTCGGGGAACTGGTCCAGAACCTCGGTTTGGTTGCGGAACATCATGTGCAGGTGCTTGCTGACCAAAAAGCTCGCTTCGATGGGGTCGCGACCGGCGATAGCGCGGCGAATCTGCTTGTGCTCGTTCACGATGTCCTGATTGTCGAGAACCTGCGTGGCGGCGCGCAGCCAGCGGAAGCGCTCCAGGTCGGCATTGGTCTCTTCGAGCCACGACCACACGGTGCTGCGACATGCGATGCTAAAAATCATGTGATGCATGAGGTTGTCGCTCAAAAAGAAGCCGATGCGATCCTCTTCGGCCATGGCCTTTTCCTGCAGCACGATGGCGCGGTCGAGCTGCTCGATGCCGGCCGACGTGGCGCGCGCACAGCACTCCACAATCACCTGCTTTTCCAGATGCTCGCGGATGTAACAGGCACTCTCGGCAAGGGTGAGGTTGATGGGTGAGACGTAGGTGCCGCTCTGGGGCACGGTGCGCACCAGGCCTTCCTGCGCCAAGCGAACCAAAGCCTCGCGCACGGGCGTGCGCCCCATATCCAGGTCGTCGCAAAGTTGCTTGACGCCCAGCTTTTCGCCCGGCTTGTAGTCCAGGTAGACGATTTTGCGTCGAATGGTGTGGTAGGACTGGTCCTGTAGGCTCGTTTCCTGCTCGCCGACGTGCATCGATTCTTCCATAGCGCCTCGCAACTGTTCTATCAAACTCATATGTCAGTTGTTAATTATGCCGCGAATCAGCTTTCCGCGGTGGGTAATTCGGCTGTTGCCCAAGAACTATTGCGGCATCTTAGTCTTTGTTTACGCAAGGCTGCGCTCAATGTTGCCGTATCATAAGCCGTCGCAAACGTGAAAGAGAAAGAAGGAATCCCATATGCAACTGGCGAATATCGTACGCGAGCGCTGGAAGGGTGTCTTGTTCTGCCTGATCATCGCTATCCCCGCAACGCTGCTCGGCAAACAGATTGAGGTGGTCGGTGGGCCGGTATTCGCCATCCTCTTCGGCATGGTTCTGGCGCTCGTCTTTCCCAAGAATCGCCGCGAACAGCTCGCCGTCGGTGTCACCTATACGTCTAAAAAAGTCTTGCAGTACGCGGTTATCCTGCTTGGCTTTGGCATGAACCTCTCCCAGATTCTGTCCAAGGGCGCCCAGTCGCTACCGATTATCGTGGCGACAATCTCGACCTCGCTTGTCATCGCCTTTGTGCTCTGCCGCGTTATGAACGTGCCGAGCAAGATCGCGACGCTTGTGGGCGTGGGCTCGTCAATTTGCGGCGGTTCTGCCATCGCCGCGACCGCGCCCGTCATCGATGCCGACGATCGCGAGATTGCCCAGGCTATTTCGGTCATCTTCCTGTTTAACGTTATCGCGGCGCTCGTGTTTCCGACGCTCGGCGGTATGCTCGGGCTGACCAACGAGGGCTTTGGCCTGTTTGCCGGCACCGCCATCAACGACACCTCGTCCGTAACGGCTGCAGCGAGCGCTTGGGACAGCATGCATCCCGGCGCCAATGTGCTCGAGAGCGCCACGGTGGTCAAGCTCACCAGGACGCTGGCCATTATTCCCATCACGTTGGTCCTCGCATGCTGGCAGATGCATCTGGCGCGCAAGGCCGGCGGCGACGCCAAAAGCACGTTCTCGCTTAAACGCGCGTTTCCCATGTTTGTGCTGTTCTTTGTGCTGGCGAGCGTAATCACCACGGTGCTTCAGCTTCCCGTGTCCATCACGGCGCCCATCAAGGAGCTGTCGAAGTTCTTTATCGTGATGGCCATGGCGGCTATTGGCTTTAATACCGATATCGTCGAGCTGGTCAAAAAGGGCGGCAAGCCCATCGCGCTGGGCTTTTGCTGCTGGATTGGCATTGCGTGCATGAGTTTGGGAATGCAGCACGTGCTGGGAATCTGGTAGAGAAGTAGCTTATTCGCGTGCTGGTTGCTGGTTGCTGGTGAGCGCAAGCCTGCGGTGGAGCGATAGGAGCTCTTGCGGGTATGGCTTGTCCGCAGGTTTATAAGTCCCGAAGAGCTCTTATCGCCCCGCCAGGATGGCGATGCGGGGCAACACCTATACTCGCAGGACGGCGCTTTCTGCCCTATAGTGTTTGGTGAGCAATATCGTTCAATTTTGAAACACTCGGTCGTGCGACCGTCGGCGGTTGCACGTCGCCGCGGACAGGGGCAAATCATGGATAGCGATGCCAAGCTGAACATCTTGACCGAGGCCCTGGCTGCTGCCGGGGCCTCGGCATTGGCAATCGATGCGCGTGGGGATGTCGCGATTTCGACCATGAATGACGCGGCGCTTGAGCGGGATGTGGCGGCTTTTGTCGCTGAGCGCCTCGACCGTATAGGAGACGGCGCGCGTCTGGTTATGGGGCGTGCGGGTACGCGCCTGAGCCTGACCGTTCGCCCCACCGACAAAGAAGGCGGGGGCCTTTGGGTCGTCGTGGTCCGCGAGGTACGCGGCGCCGCGGCACATGCGGGCATCGAGTGGCTCAACGCCGACGAAGTTGAGGCCCGCTACGAATCGAGCGCGTACGGCATCGTTGAGGGGGCGGCCTCGGTAGCTGCGCCGGTCGCCGAGAGCTACGCGCGCGGTGTGCCCCTTATGCTCGAGGGCGAGCTGGGAGCGGGTCAGGTCGAGATAGCCAAGCGCCTCTATCTGGACGGTCCTTTTGCCGATCAACCCTTTGTTGCCGTTGCGCTCGATGAGCTTACCGATCGCGGTTGGCGCCACGTGCTCAAAAGCGCCGAATCGCCGTTGTTCCAAACGGGGCTGACACTTTGCATTGCGGGCTGGAATGCGGTTGGCCCCCAGCGCCTTCGCGAGCTCGTTTCCACGATGGCCGACACCGCGTTGGCGACGCGCTGCCATGTGGTGCTGACGGCGAATGACATGCCGGGCGGCAGCGAAAGTGATCAAGCCGCCTTTGTGACCGAGCGCTTCGCCTGTGCGGTGAGCGTGGCGCCGGCAATCGTCGAGCAGGGAGCCGCGTCGACGAAGGTTGCGCGCTATTTGGAATATCTCGCTGGTGCATTTGGGACGGCAGCGCCCACGCTGTCTGCCGCGGCGACGAAGGCGCTCGATGCTTACCGCTGGCCGCGCAACTATCTGCAGCTCCGCGAGGTCTCGGAACGACTGTATATATTGGTGGGGACGGGCACGGTGGATCGCGCTGTGGCGGAGGAAGTGCTAGCCCAAGAGGACGTGATTAAGACCGCAACCTTTGGCGCCCCGACACTCGAAAGCGACCTGTTTATCCTGCGACCGTTGGCCGATACCGAGCGAGATATCGCGCATCTGGTTGTAGATCATCTCCACGGCAACCGAACCCGTGCGGCGGAGGTGCTGGGCATAAGCCGAACAACGCTGTGGCGCTTGCTGAAGGACGATGACCGTTGAGCGAGGCGCCCGTGACCGCGCGCGACGCGTGTGCTACAGTCCAAAGCGTTATTGTTTCGATTTGGTTACGGCGTGCGGGGGCGTATGGCTGAGACTACAAAACCGAGCCGCAGAAGGCGGAGCGCCGCACCGGTCAACCGACGCACGACATCGGTGACGTGGGGCAAACACGCCTCGGGGTTTGATGGTTCGTTCAAGCGCACTAAATACGGCTATCCTTCGACAGGTGCCCGCTTGGCAATGCAGGCAGAGTCCTCGCTGTGGGACCGCAAACGCGTGGTGGGCTCAAAGCTCAAGCACGACGGCACGCTCGGCTACATCAGCCGCGGGGCGGCTCGTCGCAGCGGACTCAATCCGGCTGGTTGGCATCGTTATGTTCCGATCGCGGTCGTCGTTGCAGTGATCGTCATCGCACTCGCTGCGCTTGGCTACGCCGGCGGCGGCGCCAACTTGGACGCAGTGTTTAAATCGCCCGAGCTCGCGCATGCAGGCACAGAAATTGTCGAGGGCGCTCAGACCCAGACGAGCGTCGCGCCCCAGCGCGGTATCGTTGCGGCAGCCTCCACCATCGCCGACGCTCAAAAGGACGACGGCGAACAGGGCGACGGCGCCGAAACGACCCACACGAACGAAACGACGACAACTCCACCGGCAAGATAAGTTGCGAGCGGGTCCGCCGTTCGTTAGAACGGCGGGACTAATTACTTTACATACACCACGTTGTCGCGGCGGGGTTTGGGCTCGGGTAGCGTGTCTTCGGCATAGCCCAGAATGCAGTGACCGACACCGCGCAGGCTGCCGTCGGCGGGCAGGCCCCAGCTGGCCAGCAGCTCCAGGCCCTCGGGCGAGTCAAAGACCTCATGCGCGCGGTGAATCCAGCACGAATCGACATCCAGTGCATAGGCGGCGTTGAGCAAGTTGCCCATGGCGAGCGAGCCGTCTTCCAGATACGTGGGCACGCTGCGGTCAACCAGCACCACCACAACGGTCTTGGCGCCATAGAAGGGGTCGCTGTTGCTGCCCATGACCTGGGCGTTGAGCTGTGAGAGACGCTCGACGGTCGCGGGGTCGGTGACGGCGACAAACGTCACCGGTTGGCGGCCCATGCCGCTCGGTGCATATTGGCCGGCTTCGATAATACGTGCAAGCTTTTCGGCCTCGACGGGACGATCGCTGTATTTGCGGCAGCTGCGGCGATGGATGAGTGCTTCGATAGTCTCCATGGTGTCTCCTTGCGGTGGCGTTGCAGATGCCCCGTTCATACCCGTCGGGCTCAAACGATAGACGGTCAATTGCCCGGCCAAAAGGATAGATTCCAATTGGGAAAGTAGGTTTGCATAAAAGTACCTTCAGAATGTGACAAACAAATGGGATGGTTAAACGTTTTATCCCGTCTACCCTGCGGTTTTTTACCACTTGCCTAAATGACGAACGCATAACCTCTGATAAAGGTTTTACTAAAGGAGTACCAACGTTTATCAATGCGCCGTGGTGGCGCCGGGCCAGGAGGTAACATCATGTTCCAGGCTGGAGATGTCGTCGAGACCGACTTCGAAGGATTTCTGAAGCTGCTGCGTTCCAAGACGCGCGCTTTTGTGACGATTGACGATCACGAGTACTACATCACGCACACCGATGGCTATTGGCGTGTTCAGGATTGCGAGGCCCTCAACGACAAGGGCCACTTTACTGACTGCTCCGAGCTGGTCAACACGGTCTGCGAGGTCGTCGAGCTGCCGTGGATTGCCGGCAAGAGCCTGCATGACAGCTTCTCGGGCGCTACGGTCTATGAGGCCGTCGCCGCCTAGCAGCAAATAATCGATTTCCTCTCATGACCGCCGGCGCTGCCCCTGCGCCGGCGGTCTTTTTTGTCGATATGTTGTATAGCCTGTGCGCTGCGAACGAAGTCCTTGACGATAGTCAAAACTCGGACTAATCTGAAACTTCAATTAGTCAAAATTCGGACTATCGAATGGTGGGAGAGATGGATAGCGCGGTTACGTCGGTCGATTTTGACCGAATGCTCAACGGGCTCGACCGTATTTATTCAGAGTTCGCGCGTGCCTGCGGCCTTTCGGATTGCGCCCATTGGATGCTCGTCGATATCAGCACGGCGGACGAAGACGTTGCCGTGAGCCAGCTCACGAGCGAATGGTTCTATAGCAAGCAGACCATTAACTCGGCAATTAAAACCCTAACGGCGCGAGGGCTTGCGACGCTGGAATTTGCCGAAGGCAGTCGTAAGAACAAGGTCGTTTGTTTGACCGATGAAGGCCGGCGGTTCGCCGAGCAGTATGCGTTGCCGGCGGTTAAAGCCGAGCAGCGTGCCTTTGGCGCGCTCGAGCCCTGGGAACAGCGTGAGATTATGCGTTTGGTCGGCAAGTTTTCCCATGTGCTCAACGAGGAGTGCGAGGCGTTTAAACAGCAGATGGCCGCCGAGAGCCAAGCGGAAAATCAAGAAGAGGGGGAGACGTGCGACTCTTAATGAGGTTTATGAGGCCGTATCGCGGGCTGATTGCAGTGACACTGTTTGTGCTGCTGATAGATAACGTCGGCACACTGCTGGTACCTACGATGTTGGCGAATATGGTCAATACCGGCATCACGACGGGTGATGTCGACTACATCCTGCGCAACGGCCTGTACATGCTTATCGCGACCGGCATGGCCAGCGGTGGCGCGGTGCTGGGCTGTTATCTTTCGGCTCGCCTGGCGGCCAACGTGGCCTGTGACATTCGCAACGCCGTCTACGACAAGTCGCTCGAGCTGTCTGCCAGCGACTTTGAGCGCTTTGGCACCGGATCGATGATCACGCGCTCGCTCAACGACATCAACGTGATTCAGCAGGCGATTCTGCAGACCATTCAGCTGGTGCTGCCCGTGCCGTTTTTGGCCGTGGCGGGCATCATCTTCGCCTGGTTTATCGATCCTGCCATGGGCACGCTTCTGGGCGTCGTGGTTGCGATTGTGCTGGTGGCGGCGGTCTTTACGGTTGCCAACGCGGCTCCGATCTTTATGCGCTTGCAGAGCTTTATCGACCGCATGAACGTGGTGCTGCGCGAAAACATCGTGGGCGTGCGCGTCATCCGTGCGTTTAACAAGGAGCGTCACGAGGAGCGGCGCCTGGACGAGGTGTTCAGCGACTACGCCGCCAACGCCATCAAAGTCAACCACCTGTTTGTGGGCCTCGACAGCTCAAGCTTCTTTTTGATGAACATCGCCGAGGTAGCGGTGCTGTGGGTTGGCGGCAACCGCGTGGGCGCCCACGCCATGCAGATCGCGAGCATCTCGGCGGTGCTGGAATATGCGCTCCTGATCCTGTTCTTTGTGATGATGGCGCAGATGGTAGTGCTGACGCTGCCGCGCGCCGCGGCGTGCCTGAACCGTGCGCAGCAGGTGTTGGAGATTGAGCCGAGCATCGTGGACGGCGAGCGTACGCTGGGTGACGGGGCGCCTGCCTCCGGGGGCGATGCGGATGCGGTCGCTGAGTTCGATCACATGTCGTTTCGCTTTGACGATGCCGACGAGGACACCCTGTGCGACCTGAGCTTTGCCTGTCGTCGCGGTCAGACGACCGCGATTGTGGGCTCGACGGGCTCGGGCAAGTCGACGGTGGCAAAGCTTCTGCTGCGTTTTCACGATGCCACCAAGGGTGCCATTCGCCTGGACGGCGTCGACCTGCGCGAGCTTTCGCAAGACGAGATTCGCAGGCGCATTGCCTATGTGCCGCAGAAGGCGTGGCTGTTCTCGGGCACCGTGGCAAGCAATCTGCGCTTTGGCAACGAAGACGCGACCGAGGCCGATATGCTCCACGCGCTCCAGGTTGCCCAGAGCACCTTTGTGCTCGATCAGCCGCAGGGGCTCGATACCCCGGTGGCGCAGGGTGGCACGAACTTTTCGGGCGGTCAGCGCCAGCGCCTGGCCATTGCCCGCGCGCTCATGAAGCATGCCGATCTGTATATCTTCGATGACAGTTTTTCGGCCTTGGACTTTAAGACCGATGCAGCGCTGCGCCATGCGCTGCAGGAGGAGACGCGCGACGCTGCGGTGCTCATCATCGCGCAGCGCATCTCGACGATCTTGCATGCCGACCAGATCGTGGTGCTCAAGGACGGCGAGGTCGTGGGCCTGGGCACGCACGACGAGCTCATGGAAACCTGCGAGGTGTACCGCGCTATCGCGGAATCGCAGATGAAGGGAGGTGAGTAGCATGACCGAGGAGCTCAAGAAGTGCAGCGATGCTATCGATTCGAACGATTCGGACGCCGCTGAGAAAACGGTCGACCAGGCTGCCGCGGTGCTCGAGCTGGATGTCGCCATCAAGGCGGCCGAGCGCGAGGCTCGTCGCCAGGCGCTGTACGAGGAAAACGAGCGTGCCGAGGACGAACGTGCCCGTGCCGAGGCAGAACGTATGCGCGACGTGGACGACGAAGACGAGGACGAGACGCCCCGGGATACCTGGGCGACGGTGCGCCGCTTGTGGGGCGAGGCCGCCGGCGACCATTGGCGCTTTTACATCGTGTTTGCGAGCATCGTGTTCTACGTCATCTTTAACACCGCCGCGCCGGCGTACAGCGCTCACGTCATCGACGAGCTGTGGGGGCATATGCAGGTGGCGTTTGCCAACGGAACCACCTTCAACATCACCTGGGAGAACTGCGGCAAGACCATCTTCGTCTACTTTATGATCTGGACTGCCGCTGCCTCGTTCTATGCGCTCCAGAGCTTTTTGATGTCGAGCGTGGCCGAACGCCTCAACCTGCGTCTACGCAACCGCATCGCACAAAAGCTCAATCGTCTGCCGCTTGCCTTCTTTGACGCGCATCGTCCCGGTGAGGTCGTCAGCCGTGCGACCAACGACTTGGACAAGATGTCCGAGAGCATGCAGCGCGGATTGCTGCAGCTGCTTGTGTCGATCGGCACCGTGACGGGTGCCATCATCATGATGTTCGTCTATAGCGTTAAGCTCACGCTCGTCTTTTTGGGCTTCACGGCCCTGTCGCTGCTGGTGACCAAAGTGGTTTCGCGCCGCACGCATGATGTAACGGGCGAACGCCAGGAGTGGGTGTCCAAGATTACGAGCGCGGTCGAGGAGGGCTACTCGGGCCGTCTGGTGATTCGCGCGTTCAACCGCGAGCGCCAGAGTTCTGCCGAGGTACACGAGGCCTCGGGCGAGCTGGCGCGTGTGAGCGTCAAGGCCGACTTTATGATTAACGCTGTGGGCCCCGCGGTTCGCTTTATCGGTCGTCTGGCGCAGATCGTGATCGCGCTCGTGGGCTGCAACATGCTGGTGGCCGGTCAGATGACTGTCGGCGTGTTCCAGGCGTTCTTCCAGTTTATCTACGAGGCGTCCGAGCCCATGACGCAGCTCTCGTTTACCTTCAACTCGCTGCAGAGCGCGCTGGCGAGTGCGGAGCGCGTGTTCGACCTGCTCGATGAGCCCGAGATGGAGGCCGATCCGCAGCCGGGCGAGGCCGCCAAGCTGCCGGGTCGCGTGGAGGGCCGCGTCTCCTTTGAGCACGTGCGCTTTGGTTATTCGCCCGACAAGCCGCTCATGCGCGACGTGTCGTTTACCGCCGAGCCGGGCCAGAAGATTGCCGTGGTGGGAACCACGGGCGCAGGCAAGACGACGCTCATCAACCTGCTCATGCGCTTTTACGAGATCGACGGCGGCCGCATTACGCTTGACGGTGTGGATACGCGCCTCATGGATCGCGGCGAGCTACGGCAGCAGTTTGGCATGGTGCTACAGGACGCCTGGCTGTTCGACGGCACGATTGCCGAGAACATCGCCTACGGCTGCCCCGAGGCAACGCGCGAGGAGATTGTTGCGGCCGCTCGCGCCGCCCAGGTCGACTTCTTTGTGCGCACCATGCCTCAGGGCTACGACACGCGCGTAGCCAACGATGCCGAAAGCATCAGCCAGGGCCAGCGTCAGCTGCTAACCATCGCGCGCGTGCTGCTCAACAACCCGGCGATTCTCATCCTGGACGAGGCGACGTCGAGCGTGGATACGCGCACCGAGCTTGCCATCGGCCGCGCCATGGACGCACTTATGCGTGGGCGCACAAGTTTTGTGATCGCGCATCGCCTGTCGACGATCGTGGATGCCGACCTGATTCTGGTCATGGATCACGGCAATATCATCGAGCAGGGCACGCATAAGGAGCTGCTGGCAGTCGAGGGCGCCTACGCCGACCTCTATCTGAGCCAGTTCGCATAATGTGACAAAGGGACAGTCCCGCATGTCACATTGGAAACAAGGCGCGCCGGGGATTGATTCCCTGGCGCGCCTTTTGCGTCGGTGCCGATGTTGTTTTGTGCCGCTCGCGTTCCTAGTGCTCGTCCACGAGTTTGGCGACGAGGGCCTTAAGCTCGGCCACTTCTCGCTCGAGTTCCTTGACGCGACGGGCGTTTTCGGTGATGCCCTGGCGGTTGAGGGCGCTCTGCTCGGCGGCATCGTCGGGCATGTACTCGCGATGCTGCTTGGCGTCGAAGCTTTCCTCGAATACGCGGCAGCCGTTGCGCTTGATGATGCGGCCGGGCACGCCCACGACGGTGCAGTTGTCGGGCACGTCTTTGACGACAACCGAGTTGCCGCCGATTTTGACGTTGTTGCCGATGCGAATGTTGCCGAGCACCTTGGCGCCTGTGCCCACGGTGACGTTGTTGCCCAGGGTGGGGTGGCGCTTGCCGGTCTCGTTGCCGGTGCCGCCGAGCGTGACGCCCTGGTAGAGCACGCAGTTGTCGCCCACAATGGTGGTCTCGCCAATGACGACGCCCATGGCGTGGTCGATAAAGAAATGCTTGCCGATCTGTGCGGCAGGATGAATCTCGACGCCAGTGATATGGCGGGTGATTTGCGAGAGCACGCGGGCGAGCGAGCGATGTCCATGTTCCCACAGCCAGTGCTCGGGCACGTGGTTCCACTTGGCGTGCAGGCCGGGGTAAGAAAGGAAGATGACTAGGCCGTTTTGCGCGGCGGGGTCCTGTGCCTGGACGGTCTTGATGTCCTCGCGAATGGTATTGATAAAGCTCACCGGCCGCCCTCCCTTAGCGCCGCGACAATGCAATTCAATAAAGTATAGCGATTCGCTAGGGATTAGGAAGAGCAATCTTGCTCGGCTTTGCGCGACAGGTGTCAATTATGCAAACTTGCTGGTAATGAAGTCACGCTTTTGTAAGGTCGTGTGCGTTGCCGCGTCACAACCGTATACTGGTCAACTTGGACGTATCCGCGCCCACAACTGAGAGGTTTTACTTCATGGGTTTCATCAATTTTATCGCCGAGCTGCTCAAAGACCCGCGCACCGCGATCGCCAGCTGGATTGCCGCCGGCCCGCTTATGGCCTACGGCTGCGTGTTCCTCATTATCTTCATTGAGACAGGCGTGGTGTTCTTCCCGTTTCTCCCGGGCGATTCGCTGCTGTTTGCTTCGGGCTTCTTTGCTCATAACGGTGGCTTTAACATCGTGGCCCTGCTGGCCGTCGCATGGGCTGCTGCCATCCTGGGCGACCAGTGCAACTTTATGATCGGTCACTTCTTTGGCAAAAAGATCATCGCCTCGGGCAAGGTCAAGGCCATGACGCCCGAGCGCATCAAAAAGTCCGAGGACTTCTTGGACAAGTGGGGCCACCTGGCCATCTTCCTGGGCCGCTTCTTCCCGTTTATCCGCACCTTTGTGCCCTTTATCGCCGGCATGGGCGGCATGCATTGGCGCAACTTTGTCATCTTTAACGTGCTGGGCGGCATTACCTGGTCGACGGTCTTTACGCTGCTGGGCTACTTCTTTGGCGGCATTCCCTTTGTGCAGGAGCACTTTGAGCTGCTGATTATCGGCATCGTTGCCGTGTCGATCATCCCGACCGTGGTCGGTCTGGTTAAGGCTAAGCTGGGCAAATAGAACGCGTAGATCGAGCCGGCGCGCAAACCGTGCAGTTGAGGCCCGTCACCGCTTACGGTGGCGGGCCTTTTTGCTTCGGTCAAATGAAAATACTTTAGTTAGTTAAAGAAAAACGTTTTATCCGACGCGCGTGCGGAGTACAATCTCGTGCATGCGAATCGACGTGCCATCGGCTTCGATGCCGTTCGCGTGTCCCGTCCGGCTCTACGCTCCGGGCGTGCGACGTTGCGACGCGGTCGGCCCCGGTCCTTGCGTGCAGGTTCGCGAGTTTGCAACTGTGTATGTAAGGAGCGACACATGACTGTCGAGAAGAAGGATATCGATTGGGGTAGCCTCGGCTTTGGCTACATGAAGACCGATTACAGCTATGAGGCTCATTGGAAGGATGGCGAGTGGGACGAGGGCGGCCTGACCACCGACCACACCCTGCACGTCTCCGAGTGCGGCGGTATCTTCCACTACTGCCAGGAGGTCTTTGAGGGCCTGAAGGCCTACACCGCCGAGGACGGCAGCATCGTCTGCTTCCGTCCCGACATGAACGCCGAGCGCATGTATAACTCTGCCCAGCGCCTCGAGATGCCCCCGTTCCCCAAGGACAAGTTCGTTGAGGCCGTCAAGCAGGTCGTTTCTGCCAACGCTGCTTGGGTTCCGCCCTTCGGTTCCGGCGCGACCCTGTACGTGCGTCCGTTTATGATCGGTTCCGGTGACGTGATCGGCGTGGCTCCCGCTCCTGAGTACACGTTCCGCATTCTCGTGACCCCGGTCGGTCCGTACTTTAAGGGCGGCCTTAAGCCCGTCAAGCTGCGCGTTTCCGAGTACGACCGCGCCGCACCGCACGGCACCGGCAACATCAAGGCCGGCCTCAACTACGCCATGTCCCTGAAGCCCACGATGGAGGCTCACCGCGAGGGCTATGCCGAGAACCTGTATCTCGACTCCGAGTCCCGCACCTATGTCGAGGAGACCGGTGGCGCCAACGTCCTGTTCGTGAAGGAGGACGGCACCCTCGTCGTTCCCCAGTCGCACACCGACTCCATCCTGCCCTCCATCACCCGTCGTTCGCTCGTTCAGGTTGCTCAGGACCTGGGCATGACCGTCGACCAGCGTCCCGTCGAGTGGGCCGAGGTCAAGGCCGGCACCTTTGTTGAGTGCGGCCTGTGCGGCACCGCTGCCGTTATCTCCCCGGTCGGCGAGATCGACAACAAGGTCTACGGTGCCGACGAGACTGTGACCTTCCCGGCTGGCTACACCGAGATCGGCCCTGTGATGAAGAAGCTCCGCGAGACCCTGACGGGCATCCAGTCTGGTGCTGTTGAGGATAAGCACAACTGGGTTTACACCGTGGCGTAAGCTGCCATAGCTGTTCGGCCCGAGGGCAACCTTCCTTTCCGGCGCGTCCTCGGACATGAAAGAACCTCCGCTGCGCACTTCGTGCGGCGGAGGTTCTTTCGTCCTGCGGAATGCGCCGGAAAGGAAGGTCGCCCTCGGGCCTGCGTGAGCCCGGCACTTACGAGACGGGTAATGATGGGTCTGAATAAAAGATGGTGCGCGGCCTTTTGGCCGCGCTTTTTGTATATATGGGCCGTGCGCCCCGTTTTCTTTGCTGCTAAGGCTTTGCCGTAGTTGCGGCCGAAGATGAGGCCGGCTAGGAGTAGGGAGACTCCCAGGCCCATGTGGAAAACGGCGATGAAGCGGTCGGGGCGATGCCGCTCGAGCGCAGGGCGATGCCGCTGTCCATTATGAGTTCACTATAAGGCACTGGGTTTACCGCCGCTGCGTTAGCGCGCAACCCCGCGACCATGGCTCGTGCGGTAAATACAGTGCCATTTTGCGCATTACTACGTCTGATAAAATTGAGCCCACATACTGTATTGCATCATGCAAGCAAGGAGGAGCCGTGCGCTACGCAGACCTCATCGACGGGAACGTTACGGAAAGCGAGCTTAAGGCTTATTTGGTCGAGGGCGAAAACGTGGCGGTTACGGTTCGCATATCCAAGAACATGCGCGACGTGGCCAAACAGGCCGCCGAGCTTACGGGCGTGAGCTTCACCAAACTCATGTCCGGCGAGATCGAGGTCTAGCCATGCTGATGAACAACGAAGAGTACAAGGACGCTTTTAATCACATCGTCCTTATCGTCAATCAGGCACGCGCCAACGCTGTGCAAAAAGCATCCTCCGAAATGGTGCGTATGTACTGGCTTATCGGCAATGAGGTTGTCGCGCGTTCCGAATGGGGCAACAAATTCATCGACACTCTTTCGCAAGACATCCGCTCCGCTTTCCCCGGAATCAAGGGCTTTTCTGTCCGCAGCCTCAAGTACATGGCAAAGTTTGCGCGCGAGGTTGACTCAGAATTGTGCAATAGCTATTGCACAATTCCCTGGGGACACATCGTGAAGCTCCTGGACAAGACTGAACCGGGCGCCCGTCGCGAATGGTATAGGAATGCCATTGTCGAAAATGGATGGTCGCAAGCCGTTCTCGACCATCAGATCGATCTAAAGCTCTATGAGCGTCAGGCGCTCGCGGGCAAGGCCACCAATTTTACGCGCACTCTGCCCGCGCCTGAAAGTGAGCTTGCTCAACAAGTGCTCAAAGATCCGTACGTTTTTGACTTCATCACTGCTAAACAAGGGCTAAAGGAACACGACATCGAAGAGCAGATGGTTTCCAATGTGACCAAGCTCTTGTTGGAGTTGGGAACAGGCTTTGCGTTTATGGGGAGGCAGTATCACCTAACGGTCGGCCAAGAGGACTTCTACATAGACTTATTGTTCTACAACGTCAAACTGCGAAGCTATGTAGTCATTGAGTTAAAGAACGAGAAGTTCAAACCGGAGTTTACCGGACAATTGAGCTTCTATGTTGCTGCCGTGGATGGTGAGCTTGCTAACGAAGGGGACAACCCCACGATTGGCCTTTTGCTTTGTAAGGAAAAAGATAACGTGGTGGCTGAATACTCGCTCAGGGACATTGCGGCGCCCATAGGCGTGAGCGAGTATCGGCTTGGGGATGTGCTGCCGGAGCAATACCTCGAATACCTACCGACGCCAGAAGATCTGCAGACAAGAATCTAGGAACTTGTCATGTCCAAGAACCGTTATTCCGAAGAAGAGGCTGTGCAGAAACCAGCAGGCGAGCTGCTCGCGAAACTTGGATGGGACGTCCAGTACTGCTTCGATGAGGAAAAGCTTGGGCTGTATGGCACACTTGGGCGCGAGAGCTACCATGACGTGCTGCTTAGGCGCGATTTGGAAAGCGCACTGACCGAACTTAATGAATGGATGGATGAAGCCGACGTCGCTGAAGCGATCAAAACGCTCGAGCACACGTTTGTGGGCGATTCCCTGCTTCAGATCAACGAGGCCAAGTACAACATGCTGCGCGACGGCATTCCCGTACGCAAGCTAAACGCGGACGGCACACCCCGCACCGAGCTTGCGCAAATATTTCACTTCACAATCCCCTTCGTATCGTGTTCGTGTGTGCCATGTGGCTCACCGGCTTTGACGTGAAGCCCCTGTCGGTGATGTATTTCGACAAGCCCATGAAGGCACACGGCCTTATGCAGGCCATCGCGCGCCAATCGCGTGGCCGAGGGCAAGAGCAACGGCCTTATCGTGGACTACATGGGCGTGGTGAAGGCGCTGCGGCAGGCACTGGCCGACTACACGCGCGATTTAGGTGACGACCGCGATCCGGTCGATGTGGTGGTGGGCAAGGACGAACTTATCAGGCGTATTGGGGAGCTGACGGGGCAGATCACTTCTTTTATGAGCGATCGGGGCTTTGAGTTGGAAACACTTCTCGCCGCAGACGGCTTTGGAAAGCTCGAGGCAATACAAGACGCCGCCGATGCCATGTTCCCTCCCGGCGCGTCCTCGGACATGCAAGAAGCCCTCGCTGCGCACTTCGTGCGGCGAGGGCTTCTTGCGTCCTGCGGAGTGCGCCGGGAGGGATGGTGCGCGGCCTTTTGGCCGCGCGTTGTGCGGGGATACGAAAAGGGCCCAAGGTTTACGCCTTGGGCCCCAAAGGGTTGATGAACTGGCTTAAGACTCTGCCTTGTTGTTTAGAACTTGACGGTCGGGGCCTGACGGGCTGCTTCGGCGGCCTCGAAGCCCTGGCGCTCCTTAAACTGGAAGATGCCGGCAAAGATGACAGCCGGGAACGTCTGAATGGCGTTGTTGTAGCTGAGCACGCAATCGTTGTAGCTCTGGCGTGCATAGCTAATCTTGTTCTCGGTATCCTCGAGCGATGCCTGCAGCTGCGTAAAGTTGGTGTTTGCCTTAAGATCGGGGTAGGCCTCGGCCACGGCAAAGAGTTGGCGTAGCGCACCGGTCAGCACGTTGTCGGCTTCCATCTTGGCCTCGGGCGTGGTGGCCTTGACGGCGGTGTTGCGCGCGCTGATCACGGCGGAGAGCGTCTCTTGCTCGTGCTTGGCGTAGCCCTTGACGGTCTCGACCAGGTTGGGGATCAGGTCGTTGCGGCGCTGCAACTGCGTATCGATGTTCTGCCAGGCGTTATCGATGCGGTTACGCTTGGTGACCATGTTGTTGTAGATGCCGGCGATGGCGCAGACAATCACAATGACAACAACGATGCCGATGATGACGGTAATCATGATGTCTCCGTTTCGAATGGCCGCGGCGGCATGCGCCAGCTGCCGTTGGTATAACGCTACTAGTATACCCGCAACGTTTTGCCGTGCCGAACTTTCCGGTAAGCGTTATGTTTTCGGTGGGGTTGGCACTGGGGCAAAGCGCGCGAGGTACAGGTGTAAGATATGCGACAGATTGACGAGTGTTGTCTTTGCCCTGAGGATGGCGATACCAGTGGACCTTCGCATCAAGAAAACCTACCGTGCCCTGTTCGATGCCTTTACCGAGCTTCTCGAGGAGCATCGTTTTGAGGACCTGACGGTTGCCATGCTGTGCGACCGCGCCATGATTCGCCGCACGACGTTCTACAAGCACTTTCGCGACAAGAACGATTACTTTGCCTTTTATATCGATGAGCTTATGTCGGGTTTGCCGCAAAAGCGGGTTGGCGAGGCCGGCGCAGTGTCTGCCGAGGACGTGCGCGCGCTTCGACACGCGATTTTGGACGATGCCATGGATTTGATTTTGGCGCACGAGCAGCTCATGGATAACATTTTGGCAAGCAGCATGTCGGGCATGCTGACAAACGTTATTTGCGACCGCATTGCCCGCTCCATCCGCGAGCGTGTGATGAACGTGCTTGCCGAGGATGCCCTGGCCCCCGTGTCACTCGAGACGACGTCTGAGTTTGTCGCCGGCGGTATTATTCGACTTTTCACGATATGGTGGGAATCGGGCCACGATCTTGAGCGTCGACCTGAGATAGCCGACGTGGTCGATGCGCTGTTCGAGCGAACCATGACGCCGGTGCATCACTAAAAGTGGCGGAGAGAGGGGGATTCGAACCCCCGGAACGCTCTCGCGCTCAACGGTTTTCAAGACCGCCGCATTCAACCGCTCTGCCATCTCTCCGTGAGTCGTAATGATAGCATCGTTTTGAATTTGCAACAGGGAAGGCGAACGATGACGATCACCGAAATCGACGAGAAGTTCATGCGCGAGGCGTTGGCGGAGGCGCGAGCCGCCGCGGCGGTGGGCGAGGTGCCTATCGGAGCCGTAGTGGTGCGCGACGGCGAGATCGTCGCGAGGGCGCATAATCGTCGCGAGCTCGACCAGGACCCTTCGGCGCATGCAGAGTTCGCGGCCCTGTGCGCCGCTGCCCAGACGCTTGGCCGCTGGCGCCTTTCCGACTGTACGGTCTACGTGACGCTCGAACCCTGCTGCATGTGCGCGGGGCTTATGGTCAACGCGCGCGTGGGGCGCTGCGTGTATGGCGCGAGCGACGCCAAGGCGGGTGCGTTGGGATCCCTATACGATTTGAATGCCGACTCGCGCCTGAATCATCGGTTTAACGTGACGGCTGGCGTGCTGGCAGACGAGTGTCGTGAGGTGTTGAGCGGCTATTTTAGTGGGTTGCGTGGCACCGATGGTACTGGCTGCGGTTGCGGGGCCGATCTTGAGGCACATGCCGCCCATGCCGAGGCGCTTGCGTGTGCCGAAGAAATCGCCGTTGAGGTGGTCGATTTTGGTGCCGCGTGCCGCCGGCCCCGCCGTGTGCTGTTGGCGATCGACTCCTTTAAGGGTAGCGTTTCGAGCGCGCAGGCGGAGGCGGCGGTTGCCGAAGGCGTGCGCCGTGTGTGGTCCGATGCCCAGGTGGCCACGTTGCCGCTGGCAGATGGTGGTGAGGGAACGCTCGATGCCGTTGCCGCGTGCGGCGGTGAGATTGTGACCTGCGAGGTGGCAGGCCCCTTTGGCGACCGCGTGTCCGCCCGGATACTGGTGGACGGCGAGCACGAGTCGGCTGTTATTGAGATGGCCGAAGCCGCAGGCATCGGGTACTCGCCTTGCACGGAGTCGTCGGCGCTGGCCGCTACAACCTATGGCGTGGGCGAGCTCATGCTTCGCGCGGTTCGCACGGGCGCAAAGACTATCTATATTGGCTTGGGCGGCAGCGCCACCAACGACGGTGGCGCCGGCATGCTGCAGGCGCTGGGCGCGCGTGTGGTCGATGAGCACGGCCGCGATATCGCTCCCGGTCTCGCGGGTCTCGAACACGTGGTGAGTATCGATTTGGCGCCAGCGCTTCGGGCGCTGAACGGCGTGCGTGTCGTGGTGCTTTCCGATGTCGAGAACCCACTCGTGGGACGCCGAGGTGCCCTAGCGGTGTTCGGTGGGCAGAAGGGCCTGCCGACAGATGATACCGAGGCGCTACGCAGGTACGACAGTTGGATGGTCGGCTACGGTCGTTTGCTCGATGCGGCGATTGCCGGAGCTCGAGCCCAGGGGTTGATGCGCACACCCGAGGGCGCACGGACATTTGGCTCGGTGCTCGGCGTGCCCGGTGCCGGTGCTGCGGGCGGCCTAGGTGCTGCGCTGCTGGCGCTCGGTGCGGAGCTGCGCTCTGGCGTGGAGACGGTGCTCGATCTCGTGGGATTTGACGAGCGCGTGCGCGATGTCGACCTGGTCATAACGGGCGAGGGCAATATGGATGAGCAATCCGCTGCCGGCAAGGCGCCGGTGGGTGTGGCTCGTCGTGCGAAGCGATATGGCAAGCCGGTGGTCGCCGTCGTGGGCGGTCGCGCCGTCAACCTGGATGCGGTGTATGGGCAGGGCATCGACCTTGTACTGCCGATCTGTCGCAAGCCCATGCCCCTCGACCAGGCGCTCGGTGTGCAAGAGGCCACAACCAACCTCATCTGCGCCGGCGAGGCAGCCGCCCAAGCCTACGACCTCGCCCGCCTCTAAAACCCATCCCCTCGATAAGTTGCGGTGAAATACGGAGTGTTTTTGCCTTTAAGGCGCCAATTCAGTCCGTATTCCACCGCAACTTCGTGAATGGTCATCCGAGGCTGGCCGCCTTGGGCCTTGGGTCGGACCGTTTGCCACGAAATGCGGCCATCTACTACGTTTGACCGAGCTACCTCGACCATCCCGGATTTTGTGAAATTAAAACCGCAGGTAGAGAGCTTGCCGATTTCCGAAAAAGCCGGCTATGGTTGACCCCTGTGACCAAAACGTAGTAGATAGGCCCTTTTCGTGGTGCAGCGTCAGACCGGTCTTTTTGGGTCGGGGCTTTCTTGACTACTTTCGCCACTCTGATGCCCCCAGTCAAAAAGTAGTCAAAAAAGCCCCGTCCCAAATTAGCTGTCTTGCCCCATCGGGCGGGAGCAGGTAAGATATACCGAGCGCCTAGCGCGTTCGATGGGTTCGGATGACGACATGTTCCGAATCTGGTCAGGTCCGGAAGGAAGCAGCCATAAGGAGCCTCTGTCGGGCATCCGAATCCATCGAGTGCGCAGGCGCTTTTTGGTGCCGCGGCTACCCGCGAGTGCCGGCAGGGCGCTTGGTGTCTCGCTGGTCCTCGGCTTTGCCTGCGGGATCGCTCGACTACCAAGCGCCCTGCCGGCACTCGCGGGTAGCCGACCAAAACCACCTGAAGGGTCACATTTATCTGAATAATTTAATCCCGTGTCTTTTGCTGCTCGTTGGCGTTGTTTGGGCATTGATGGCTACGTGGTTCAAGAGGCGGCGGTGCTGTTGCTTGAATTTTTGTAGTTAAAGAGGCCCGTTTCCCTAGGTGGGGAAACAGGCCTCTTTTTGTCTCTGGGCTTGTGGATTGGCGAAGACAATAACCGCTGGCGGCTATTTTGAGTTCCTGATGCGGCGTGTGGCTGTGGCGGTTATTCCGAGGCCTGCGGCGGCGATTGCCGCGAGTGCGATTGCACTCGGCGCTGCATCTCCCGTGTTCGCGAGCTTGCCGGCGGTCGTATCTGCTTGCTTGGTGGAGCTCGATGGAGCGTATTTGCCGGTCGCGGGCGAGCCGGTGGGCTGCGTCGTCTCGGTCGGTTGCGTCGAGTTGGAGGGAGGCGTCGTCTCGGTCGGTTGCGTTATCTCGGGCGAGGCGGTCTTGTCCGCCGCGGCCTTTGCCTCTTCGTATGCCTTGCAGGCGTCGTCATAGGCCGTTTGCGCTCTTTTCAAATCGTCGAGGAGCACATCCCGCTTGGCTGTTTCTCCGTCGAGATGGGTTTTATTAAACTCCACTTCGCTTTCAAAGAAATAAATCAGGCTTTTATGACTTTCGAGGCGCATTCGGCAGTGCTCAAGCTCATCTTCACAGGAATTTTCTTGCATTATTGCCTCTGTGATCGCCTCTTGCAACTGCCGAATAGTTTCGGCAGGAGTCGTGTAGTCGATTTTATTTAATTCTGCCTCAAGGGCTCTTGTCCGGTTGTGGGCCTTATCGCATTCGGCTTGAGCTGCATCGACGTTCGCTTGCATGGTAGGAAGGGATTGGTAGCGCGCAGAGATGTGGTGTAAGAGGCGGGGCATGCCCCGCCTCCGCCC
>NZ_QSKB01000002.1:0-157094 GCF_003469085.1 Collinsella sp. AM29-10AC | reverse complement strand
GCAACGCGTTGCGCTGAGTCCTGAGGCTGTTGCAATGAAAATGACAATCAAGGCGAACAACTTAATTATCACTCCGTAAAATTTTTTTCTAATTGTCGCTTGACCCATCGGGGGCCCGCGTGCATAATAATCCGTGCGTTGCGGCGTTACCTCAGCTGGATAGAGGGTCTGACTACGAATCAGAACGTCATAGGTTCGAATCCTATACGCCGCACCAACTGAACTTTAAAGCCTCCGGTAACGGAGGCTTTTCTTATATGTCGACATACTTGAGGAGTTGCTTTCGCCGTGTTTGAAAGTATCGAGTCGATCGATTGCATCAAATGATTAAAAATCAAATTCGATAACTTTTTTTGAAAAAATGCTTGACTATTATTCAGTCCCTGTGCATAATAATCAACAAGTTGCGGCGTTACCTCAGCTGGATAGAGGGTCTGACTACGAATCAGAACGTCATAGGTTCGAATCCTATACGCCGCACCATTTGAGATTAAAGCTCCCGGCAACGGGGGCTTTTCTTTTAGGCGGACGCCGCATGGATTCGAACCTCGGTCGAGGCGCGGGCGTCAAGAAAACGCGGAGCGTTTTTAGCCCGCGGGCGAGTCCGCCGGCAGGCGGGCGAAGCCGGTGCGGATCCGCGCAGCGGATGCGCGGAATCCTATACGCCGCACCAGTTGAGATTAAAGCTCCCGGCAACGGGGGCTTTTCTTTTGCGCCAGCTTGAGTGCTTTCGTCCAAAGGGACGATTTCCTGTCGACTCGTGTAAGATTCCGAGTAGATGTCGCGACTTATTCGCGACCACTCCTTCTTCAAGCGACCGATCAGGGTGATACTTCGTGGCAGAGCGTCCGACATACAAGCTCAGGTTTTTCGATCCCAAGAAGCGCTTTCCGGCGATGCCCGAGCAGCCTGCGGGACGCTCATATGGCGTGGTCTGGAAACTCTTTGGCGAGGATCAGCATGAATCTTGTTATGTCGTCGAGTTCGTTGGCAAAAGTCATGTGTCGCTTTTGGGCTACGTAAGCGTTTCGGGTGAGGTGTACAAGGTGGACCGCCCCGTCAGCGAGGCTCCGCTGCCCAACGATCCCGACATGGAACTGGTCCTTGACGAGTCGGATTCCAGTATTGGTGAGATTATGGTAAGGGAAGCCAACGGTGCAATGCGCGCGTGTGCGCAAACTGTCGGCTCTCCCGAAGGCCCCATGCGCGAGCAGTCCGACCACGAGACATGGAATTCAGCCCGCTCCCTTCCTTACGGCGAGTTCATGGCATCGATGTTCCTGCGCTACGTGATATTTGCCAACTCCGAAAACGCTATTGCGAGCACGGCGGACGCCGGCGGACTCGACGAGGGTATGCAAAATGTTATCGACAAGATCAAGCTCGTAAAGTTGCCCGAGCCGGTCGAGGTGTTTTTGGGCTTTAACACGGCACCGCTCCCCGATGCTATCGAGACGCTGCTTTACCGCGTTGACCATGCCGAGAATCCGAGCGGTATCGAGCGTTATGCCGCCGCCCTTATGAGCGAGGTCGACTTGCCCCATCTACGCACCATTGCCGCCAAGTCCGAAATGAGCCTAGCGCGCATCGACCGGTCAAAGCTGTTCTATCTCAATTTTGATCGCAGCTTGCTGGACCAGGACGAGATTGACATGCTGCTTGCCATCGAGTGCCGTCTCAACCGCCTCTCCGGCATCCTTGAGCGCATCGGGGCCGGATTGGTCCCCGCGGCATCCTCGCCGAGCCTTGAGGGCTGCGCGCTCTTTGATGCGTGGCATATCGCCAAGACGACCAACGATGTTCCCCGACTGCTCGATACGGCCTCAAGCGATAACCCGTGGGGCAAACCGGGGACGGTGGCGTGTCAGCCGGGCGGTGAGTGGGACGTGCGCACCCGCTTCGCGCGTATCGTCGAGGCGCTCAACGTGATCACGCGGCTCGACTATACCTATCGGGCAAACGTTGCCGAGGGGATTATGCTCGTTCGGTTTGGGCACTCTGTCGTGGATGCCATGCCGCAACGTGAATACGACGCTCAAGATGACGCCTGGCGCGAGCTGGAAGAGGACACGCGTGCGATCTGGGCCGCGGAGCACGATGCGCGCGTGGCGCTCACGCTTGCGGCGGCGTGCTTTGCCGCGGGCACCTGCATCACGCGCTGCTATGTGCAGATTGCTGCTCCCGACAGTGAGCAGGGCGAGCGCGTTGTCGCAACGTATTTCTTTGGGCGCGCGGCCTATCTGGCCGATTGCGTGCCTGTCGCCAAGGATCTTGAGAGCATGGACATGGACGATATGCCGTGCAAGCGTGTGCTTGAGGCATATGAGTCAACCGCTCCGGAGACGATTGAACCTGCGGAGGTTCATGCTCGTCCGCGTGATGACCATCGCATGCTGCCGCCGGCGCTGCGCGATCTGCTGCTTGCCGATACGGCTGACGAGCTGGAGGTCATGGAAGAGGACGACGACCCATACGTGGCCCGTGTTGTTGAATTGCGCGAGCAGGCAAAAGTCGACCGTACAGGTGCTTTTGAAGGCTTTTCCCGTCTTGTCGAGGAGTTGGAGGCTAAGTGCGCCGTCGCCGAGCTTTTGGCGACAGGTCTGGTTCAAACGCAGTTTTGCGATAACCAGCTGGTGCGCATGGTGCTACCGGTGTTGGAAGAAGACCGCTCTGTGCGAATCCTTCGTGCGCCCGATGCGCTGTACTTTGCCCAGCACGAGATCTGCAGTTTTTACACCGAGCAAGAGGACTTTGAACGAGCACTGCCCGAGGTGCGCCATCTTTACGATCTGGCGCGCTCGTCCATGCAGTCGCACTTTGCGCTCATCAACGTGCTTGCGCGTCTGGAGCGCTTTGACGAGATTATCGAGGTGGCGCGCCACGGCCTACGTATTGCCAGCGATCGTTCTGCAATCGGCTACCTGTTCTATCGCTTGGCGTTTGCCTATTGGAATTGCGATCAGCTCGACCTGGCGCTGGCTTGTTACCGTCTGGTGCCGCGCGGCGAGGAGTCGGGCAGCAGCGCGCTGGAAGAAATGCAGGGCCTTATGAACGAGATGGGCGTCAGCGAGCCTCCGACGTTCGAGGAAGCGGTCGAGACCATCCACAAGGCTGGACTAGAGCTGCCGCCAGTGTCCGCCGTGACAAATCAGCTGGCAGATGCCGCTGTGCAACTGGTCGACAACGGTTTCTTTTTCCTGGCGCGCGGTTGTATCTTCCAAATGTGGCGCACCATGGGCAACGACGAGCTCGGCTCCCTCAACCGCTCGCTGGGGTAGGCGAAGCTTTCAAGAAGGAAAGGCTGCTAGGCAATTAGAAAATTTCCTCTTGCTCATCCTTGGCTGTTTGGTTACTATAGAACGGCTGTTACGGAGAGCTGACCGAGAGGCCGAAGGTGCTCGCCTGCTAAGCGAGTATGCCCCAAAAGGGCATCTGGGGTTCGAATCCCCAGCTCTCCGCCAGTATGAATTGAAAGAAGGGTCCCATCTGGGGCCCTTTTTTGGTGCGGAGAAAGGAGGCTGGGGATTCGAACCCGAGAGGGCACGGGCGTTAAGCAAACGCGAAAGCGTTTGTAGCCCGTGGGCGAAAAGCCGCCAGGCTTTGAAGCCGGAGGGCATGCGTAGCATGCCCGGACATCCCCAGCTCTCCGCCAGTACGAACTTGAAGAAGGGTCCCATTTGGGGCCCTTTTTATTATCAAGAATGGCGGCTGGGGATTCGAACCCTCAAAAAAGGAGGCATCCTTTCGGACGCCTCCTTTCAGTGGGCTTATTATTCTTGCGCCCTACACCTCGGGCGCCTTGGCTACGGTCTCGCTCTCTGCCGTGAGTGGGCGGTTGTCGATGCGGCGGCCCAGGCGGTCGAGCTTCACGAGTAGCCACTCAATGGGATTCGGCCCCGAGCCTTCCTCGTCGGCAACCAAATCCATGACGGCGATCTTGGTGCCGTCCTGCTTGAGCGTAATGCTGCCCACCTTGTCGCCCACATGCACCGTGCCCGAAAGATCGTCGTAGCTAACCTTTTCGGTCACCTCGCCGGCAAGGGAAAACACGGTCGCTTGCGCCGTAGGATCGGCGAGTGTGGCGTCGATCGTCTTATCAGTCCAGTCGGTTTGACCAATGCGCGCCATAAGCGGGTTGCCGTTGGTGGTCTTTTCCTGCGTGTTGGCGATCGCGACCGTCACCTTGTGACCGTAGTACCAATTGGCAAGGGTTGCGGTATCGGTAAAGCGCTGGTCGGTGGTGGTGGAGTTCAAAACGACGGTGTAGATCTCGTCGCCATCGCGGTTGTAGGCACCCGTAAAGCAATAGCCTGCATCGTCGGTAGTGCCGGTCTTGCCACCGATGTTGCCATCTTGGCCCAGCAAATAGTTATGCGTGTCCATGGAATGCGAATGGTCGGTGCCGTCGGCGCCCGTGACCTCGATCCAGGAATCCTCGCTCGCTACGACCTCGCGGATCGTGTCGTTTTTCATGGCCTCCTGCATCATCAGCGCTACGTCGTGTGCGGTTGAGTGCATATCGCCAGCCCACTCATCAAAGTCCAGACCATGCGGGTTTTCAAAAAGCGTACCGGTGCAGCCGAGCTTCTTAGCGCGCTCGTTCATGGCCTTCACAAATGTGGCCTCGGCGTCTTTGGTCTTAGGGTCGATCTTCTTGCCCACATATTCGGCGAGCACGATGGCGGCGTCGTTGCCCGAGGGAATCATCAGGCCGCGCAGCGCCTGCTCCACGGTAAGCTCGTCGCCTTCGAGCAAGCCGGCGGTCGAATTACCCACGGTGGCTGCGGCGTTGCTCACCGTGACCTTCTCGTCCATCTTGCAATTCTCGACGGTTAGGATTGCGGTCATGACCTTGGTGATCGAGGCGATTTTGACCTGCTCATCGGCGCCGCGCCCATAGTAGACGGTGCCGTCTTTGCCCATGACGAGGGCATTGGTCGCTTCGATATCGGGCAGGTTTTCGGCCGTGATGCCGCGCGCATCGGCGGTTTTGCCGCAGACATTGTCGGTCGTGAGCACTTGGGCGCCGGCGACGGTGGGCACGCCAGCGGTAAGGGCGATAGCGCAGACAAAGCCGGCGGCAAGCTGGGCTGAGCGCTTTGCAAAAGAGGTGAGGGACTTCACAGATTTCGCTTTCGACGGGATGGTCTCTTCTGGAACTAGAGTATATCGTTTGCCGGCATCGGCGATCATCGCGTGCGTGCGTGGCCCGCATCCGCGCCCGAACGGACACATTGGTGCTTAAGGTCGACTTAATCGCCCGCGCTTGTTGTGTGTGGCACGCGCCGCCTCGGGCATAATGGAGCGCGAGAGGAGCACGCATGAACGAGCGCATTTTGGTAGTTGATGACGAGAAAGCCATCGCCGACCTGGTTGGTATCTACCTTACAAAAGAGGGCTTTGATGTCCAGATTGCCTACAGCGGGGCCGATGCGGCCAAGGCGATTCTGGAGCAGGAGTTCGATCTGGCGCTGCTGGATGTCATGCTGCCTGATATCGACGGCTTTGAGCTGTTGCGTACGATCCGTTCCAGCCATACCTATCCCGTGATCATGCTGACGGCGCGCGATGCCCAGCAAGACAAGATCGAGGGGCTCTCGCTTGGCGCAGACGATTATGTGGTTAAGCCGTTCCGTCCGCTGGAGCTCATCGCGCGCGTGCACGCTCAGCTTCGCCGCTACACCAGCTACGGTAGCCGCTCGCAGGCGGCCGAGTCTCCGACCATCCAGCTCGACGGACTGGAGATCAACCGCGATGCTCGTTCCGTGACGGTGGACGGTGCGCCGGTGCGCCTTACGCCCATCGAGTATTCCATCTTGCTGTATCTGGTCGAGCATCGTGGTAGCGTGGTGCCCGTGGAGGACCTGTTCCGCGCGGTGTGGAACGAGGACTTTATGCCCGGCTCCAACAATACGGTTATGGTGCACATTCGCCATCTGCGCGAAAAGATCGGCGACGATGCCCAGAAGCCGCGCTTTATCAAAAACGTCTGGGGCGTCGGCTACATAATCGAATAACGCCTTTGATGGTGGGGGAGTAGATATGACAAAAGACGATAGGCGGGCATTCGAGGTACCCGATCGACTCTTTGAATACGTAAGGGCGGTCGTTGACAACCGTGCGCTAGCGACGGTGCTGCTCTTTTTGCTGAGTCTGCTGCTCATCGGCATTGACAATATCGTTGGCATCCTGGCAGTTCTACTCATTGGCTTTTTGCTGATTGATCGATTCGAAATCGTTCGCCGCTGTGTGGTGATCGGCGGCGCCGCGTGGACAATTACGTTGGCGATCGGGTCCATGGCGCTTGGCGGTATTGGCGAGCCCGTATTCTTTGACGCCGGCTTTGTGTTCAACATGCTTGGATTTGTGCTGGCGCTTGCCGTGTGCGTCCTGTTCTTCTGCGGACGCGCCCTGTACTACCAGGGTTACGAGCAGGGCGAGCTGCACGCCGACCGCGTGATTGCCGCCCGCATTCAGGACCGTCTGATCGATAACCCCGACACCTGGGACAACATCGACGGCGACTTCCTGGAGGTCGAGGGCGCACTCAACCGTGTGCGCGATCGCGAGCGCAAGGTGCAACAGGCCTTGCGTGACGAGTCTCATCGCAAGGACGATCTGGTCACGTACTTGGCACATGACCTACGCACCCCGCTTGCCAGTGTGGTGGGCTATCTTTCGCTGCTGCAAGAGGCTCCTGAGCTGCCGGTTGAGCAACGTGCGCACTTTACGGGCGTGGCACTCGACAAGGCCCACCGGCTCGATGCGCTCATCGAGGAGTTCTTCGACATCACGCGCTTTGACTTCCACGATATCGTGCTCACGCGCGGCTATGTTGATCTGGGGTTGCTGCTGGCTCAGGTGGCTGACGAGTTCTATCCCATTCTCAACGAACAGCATAAAGAAGCCCAGGTTGATATCTGCGAGGATCTGACGGTGCTCGTGGACGGCGACAAGATGGCTCGCGTATTCAACAACATCATGAAAAACGCCGTTGCCTATAGCTATGAAGGCTCGATGATCACGATTGAGGCCAGACGTTTGGGTAACGGCGGCGTGCGCGTACGATTTATAAACCAGGGCGATCCGATCCCTGAGCCAAAGCTCAAGGTGATCTTTGAGAAGTTCTATCGCTTGGATGCGGCGCGTGCGACCAATCGCGGCGGCGCTGGGCTGGGTCTCGCCATCGCCAAGGAGATTGTATGCGCGCATGGCGGCACCATCGCGTGCGAATCGACGCCCGAGCATACCGTTTTTACCATCGAGCTGCCCGCCGCGTAGCGTAGGCGCCCTTACAAACACCTGACAATGCGCTCACGTGCGTATGAGCCGCGGTTTCTACTATCGATACTGCTGAATTGATATCGACGTGGAGGTATGCGGTATGACGGCTGGTGTGGCTATGGAGCCCACGGAGCTCGAGGAGCTAATGGAGGCGCGAGCCGAGGCTGCGCACGAGCGCGAAGTCGGAGACGCGACGCGCCCCACGGCGCAGGATCTTGCCGCCTCGCCGACGCGCATCGATGTCGAGGGCCTCGACCTGTTCTATGGCGACCATCATGCGCTCAAGGACGTGAATATCAAGATCCGCGACAAGCAGATCACCTCGTTCATCGGGCCTTCGGGCTGCGGAAAGTCCACGTTGCTGCGCTGCTTTAACCGCATGAACGACGGCATCAAGGATTGCCGCATCGAGGGCAAGATTGCGCTCGATGGTCAAGATATCCTGGGCGATTGCGACATCTGCCGTTTGCGCCAGCGCGTGGGCATGGTGTTCCAACGCCCCAACCCATTTCCCATGAGCATCTACGACAACGTCGCCTACGGTCCTCGCGGTATGGGTGTGCGCGACCGCGCCGTGCTCGATGAGCTGGTCGAGGACTCCCTGCGTCGCGCTGCCCTGTGGGACGAGGTCAAGGACAAGCTCAAAGAGTCGGGCCTGGGTCTTTCGGGTGGACAGCAGCAGCGCCTGTGCATCGCCCGCGCACTTGCCGTGCAGCCCGACATTCTGCTGATGGACGAGCCGACCTCGGCACTCGACCCTGTGTCGACGTTGGTGGTGGAGCAGCTGGCCTGCGAGCTCAAGGAGACCTGCACGCTGGTGGTCGTGACGCACAACATGCAGCAGGCCGCGCGTATTTCCGATTCGGTTGCGTTCTTTTTGCTGGGTGAGCTGGTGGAGCACGCGCCCACCGCGCAACTCTTCAAGAATCCGTCCGATCCACGCACCGCGGATTATTTGACGGGGCGTTTTGGCTGACGCTGTCTTTTACAGGTGCCTTTAGGGTTAAGATGCGGTCATATCGGCCGCAAAGGGGTTCAACATGATCTATTACGTCGAGGACGATGACAACATCAGGGATTTGACAGTCTACGCGCTGCGCAAGCAGGGAATCGAGGCCGAGGGCTTTTCGTGTGATGGCGAGTTTAAAGCTGCCGTGGCGCGACGGGTGCCCGATGCTGTGCTGCTCGATATCATGCTGCCCGACACCGATGGCTTGGCGATTATGCGTCGTCTGCGTGCCGATCGCCTGACGGCGACGGTGCCCATCATGATGCTTACCGCCAAGGACACCGAACTCGACAAGGTGATGGCGCTCGATGGCGGTGCCGACGATTACCTGACTAAGCCGTTTTCGCTCATGGAGCTTGCGAGCCGCTGCCGCGCACTGCTGCGTCGCGGCGGCATGGTCAAGCAGGCGAGCGATGTGCTCAGCGTGGGCGACATCGTGCTCTCGCCCAGCCATCGCGAGGTGACCGTTGCCGGCGAGCCGCTTAAGCTCACCCTGCGCGAGTTCGACCTGCTCGAGTACCTCATGCGCAAGCCCGGCGTGGTCTTTACCCGCGAGTCGTTGCTGCAGAGCGTGTGGGGCTGGGACTTCGACGGCGGTTCGCGCACCGTTGACGTGCACGTGCAGACGCTTCGCCAAAAACTGGGCGAGCATGCCAGCGCCATCGAGACCGTGCGCGGCGTGGGTTATCGCCTGGCCGAGCCTTCTGCCGGTGATGGCGCCGAAGGCGACGACACCGCGGCCACCGCATCGGAGGAGTAACCCGTGGTCTTCGCCCCCCAGGGAAAACATACGCTGTCGCACCGCGTTTTTGTGACGATCTTTGTCTGCGCCATGGCGGTTATCGTGGCGTTTACGGTGCTGGGTGCGTTCTTTGTGCAAAACACTTTGGCGGATGCCACGAGTGCCAATCTGGCGCAGGAAACCGAGCTCATTGCTGCCGCCCTCGACGAGCAGCAGGAGCCCATTCCGTTCTTGCGAAGCCTCGATCGCGAGGATCTTCGTATCACGCTGATCAATAAGGACGGATCTGTTGCCTACGACAACGAGGCGTCGCCTTCCACACTGCCCAACCATGGCGATCGCCCCGAGGTCATCGAGGCCTTTGAGAGTGGTTCGGGTTCCGCGGAGCGCGCAAGCTCTACACTCGACGAGATTATGCTGTATCGCGCCGTCACCCTTGATAACGGCCAGGTCGTTCGCTTGGCGCAGGCCCAGCCTGGCGTTGCGGCGATTTTGCTGTCGATGCTGGCGCCGATGCTGCTTATCGCAGCAGCGGGTGCAGTACTCTCGTTTTTTATGGCGCGCCGTGAGTCCCGTGCCATCATCGCGCCGTTACAAGAGGTGGATTTGGATCACCCACGCCGTAGCTATGAGCACGCCTATGCCGAGATGGTTCCCATGCTTGAGCGCATCGAGTCGCAGCGCCAGGAACTCAAGCGCCAAATGGCGGTGCTAGCGGACAACGACCGTATGCGCCGCGAGTTCACGGCGAATATCACCCATGAGCTCAAGACGCCGCTTACGGCGATTTCGGGCTATGCCGAGCTCATCGCAAATGGCATGGTCGAGGGCGAGGACGACCTGCGCAACTTTGGCGGTCGCATCTATCGTGAGGCGGGCCGCTTGGCAGCGCTTGTCAACGACATCCTTACGCTGTCTAACTTGGACGAGGCCGAACGTGCGACTGAAGGCGAGGCAGTGCCCATTGGTTCCACGGAGCCTATTGAGCTCTCGCGTGCGATCTACGCGGTTGAGCAGCGTCTTGAACAGGTCGCCCGTCAGGCGAATGTGACGATAAGTCATGAGACCAAGCCTGTGGTCATCGAAGGCGTGTCGCGCTTGGTCGACGAGCTCATCTATAATCTGGCAAGCAACGCCATCCGCTACAATCGGCCCGGCGGTACGGTTACGCTGCAGTGCGGCACCAACGACGAAGGCCATCCGTTCCTCGCTGTCGCCGACACGGGAATCGGTATCGCGCCTGAAGAACAGGGCAAGGTATTTGAGCGGTTCTATCGCGTGGACAAGAGTAGGTCCAAGGCGCGCGGCGGAACCGGCCTGGGGCTTGCCATTGTCAAGCATGCGGCCCTGTATCATCACGCCACGCTCGATCTGTCGAGCGAGTTGGGCGTGGGAACCACCATTACGGTGACGTTTCCCATACAGCAGGACGAGCCATTCGCATAGCGATACAACATAGATATTGATGTAGACGCCGCATTTGACTTTCGGGTGCGGCGTTGTTGTGCAATTTTACGATTGCTTCCGACATTTTTACAGGAGAGCCTGTTTCTTATGTATAGAGTTTGGTCTCGGTAAAAAGATGCGATAACATACGGACAGTTTTGTCAATCCGAACTGGGGAAATGAAAGGCAAGCTGCATGACCCTTCTCGAACTGTTCCAGCTGCTGAAGAAGCACCTCAAGCTGGTCATCACCCTTCCGGTGGTCTGCGCGATCGCCATGGGCATCGTGTCCTTCGTTGCGATGGACAACACCTATACCGCGACGACGAGCATGTACATTCTCGCCAAGACCGACGATAGCGGTCAGATGAGCTACAACGATCTCTCGGCGAGCCAGATGCTTTCCAACGATATCGCCACGCTGCTGGATAGCGATAGCGTTAAGAGCGGCGCCGCCAAAGAACTGGGCCTCACCGATCTGGATGACTACAAGGTGTCTGTTTCCTCCGAGACCACCACGCGTGTCATTACGCTTTCGGTTACCGGCACCGATGCCAAGGAGACGGCTGAGGTCGCAAAGGCCATTGCCAGCTCGGTGAGTACGGTCGCTCAGAACGTCGGCGCTGCCCAGAGCATCAACGTTATCGACGAGGCTAAGACCCCCGAAGCCCCCAGCGGCCCCAAGCGCACGCTGTATATTGCCGTCGCGTTCCTCGCCGGTATCTTTATCGCAGTTGCCTATGTCGTTTTGGCAGACATGCTCAATACCCGCATCCGCGGTGCCGAAGAGGCAGAAGAGCTCCTGGGTATTCCCGTTGTTGGCCGAATTCCGGCTATGAAAGGTGGTAAATAGGCATGGCTAAGGCAAAGAACACCGATAAGCTCGTTGTACAGAATGCCGCCAAGACCCTTCTGGCCAACATCCGCTTTGCGAGCGTGGACGACCCCATTCGCACCATCACCGTTACCTCCTCGATTCCCAACGAGGGCAAGTCTACGGTTTCCATTAACCTTGCTCAGGCAATCGCCACGAGCGGCAAGTCCGTGCTCCTGGTCGAGGCCGATATGCGCCGCAGGTCCCTTTCCGATATGCTCGGCGTTCGTTCGCGCGGCGGACTCTATGCAGTCCTGTCCGAGCAGGTTTCTATCGACCAGGCGATTGTCGAGACAGGTCAGAAGAATTTCTACTTCCTCGATGCCGAGCCGCATATTCCCAATCCTGCCGACATCATCGTCTCCCATCGCTTTGCCAAGCTGGTCAAGGCACTGTCTGCTAAGTTCCAGTACGTCATCTTCGATGCTCCTCCGGTCGGCACCTTCATCGATGCTGCCGAGATTGCCAGCCTGACCGACGGCGCGCTGTTCGTGGTGCGCGAGGACTTTACCAAGCGCGAAGAGGCGCTCAACGCTATCGCCCAGCTTAAGAAGTCCGAGAAGGTCAAGCTCATCGGTACCGTCATGAATTACTGTGAGACCGAGACCAGCGAGTACTACTATTCTTACTACACCAAGGACGGTAAGAAGGTTAAGAAGGGCTCCGACGATCAGGGCACTTCCAAAAAGGGCATCTTCACCAACCGAGCAAACGTTTAGTTGATTAAGGCTGACCTATGCGTGACATTCATTGCCATATCTTGCCGGGTGTAGACGACGGCGCCGCCGATCTCGAAGAGAGCTTGGCGATGCTCGAGGCTGCCAAGCGGGCCGGTGTAACCAGAATCGTTTGCACTCCTCACTGCCGTGATCCCTATTTTGATTACGACAAGATGTGGGATGCCTTTGAGCTGCTGCGCGATAACGCTGACGGTTTTCCGCTCCAGATGGGCTTCGAGGTCAACCATCGAAAGCTCGTTGAGCTTGGTATCGATGCCGCGGATCACTTGCATTTCGATGGGACCAACGAGTTTCTGCTCGAGCTTTCGACGCATGCCGATGCGTATGCGTTTAGAGAGTACGAGAACACGATTTACGATTTGCAGTGCCGTGGCTACCAGGTGATCATCGCTCATCCTGAGCGCTATCGTGCGGTTCAAAAGGATGTAAGCGTGGCGGAGCGCCTGGTCGATATGGGCTGCAAGCTGCAGGCTTCGGCGGACTTTATTGCCGGCGGTCGCTTTGGTCGCGAGAAAAAGCCGGCACAGCGCCTGTTCGATCAGAACCTGTACAGCTTCATCGCGAGCGATGCCCATAACGTGGGTCATTACGACTGCCTGGCGAAGGCTCGCGCGAAGTTTAGCGTGCGCGGAGCTCATTTTCGCTAAAATCTGTCCCTAACGTTCGCATTGAATGAAAGGGCAGCCATGGATATCCAACTTAAGACGGGATGCTTTGATGACGCGGCGTTGGTGCGCCGCGTTGTTTTTATGGACGAGCAGGGCTACGAGAATGAGTTCGACGCTATCGACGAGGATCCGAACTGCATTCATGTGACGCTCTATGTAGACGGCAAGCTTGCCGGTTGCTCGCGCGTGTTTCCCGAAGAGCTTGAGCGCGCGGCTGACGCAGAGGCTCCGGTGTCGCCGGCGTGCGACTTGGACGAAGGTGTCGCGGCGGGGGAGACCTACATTATGGGGCGCGTGGCCGTGCTGCCGAGCATGCGCCGTCGCGGTCTGGCGAGCAAGATTGTCGAGGCCAGTGATGCCGCCGCGCGTGATGCCGGTGCCAAGCTCATTAAGCTGCATGCTCAGGAATACGTACTACCACTCTATGCCAAGGCGGGTTACACGCAGATTGCCCCGCTGGACTACGAAGACGAGGGCCAGCCCCATGCTTGGATGGCCAAGCGGGTCGTGGGCGACAGATAGGGACGTTCCTTTTCTGCCGGCAGTTTGGGACACTCTTTGGCAATTGGCGCATCAGAACGTTTGGACATACAGTTTTTCGATTCCGTATGTATATATGCGCGCTAATGGGTTATAAAATCTAAGTCTGAACATAGCAGGTCTGCGATGCGGCTCGGGCAACCGGGCCGTTTTTGCGGACGGGGGTAGCGCGAAAGGACTGCACATGCGTCAATTTAAGACCGAGAGCAAAAAACTGCTCGACCTCATGATCAACTCCATCTACACCAATAAGGAAATCTTCCTGCGCGAGCTTATCTCTAACGCGAGCGACGCCGTCGACAAGCTCAACTTTAAGAGTCTGCAGGACCCGAGCGTCAAGCTCGACCAGGGCGACCTGGCTATTCGCGTCTCCTTTGATAAAGACGCCCGCACCATTACCATCTCGGATAACGGCATTGGCATGACCGCCGAGGAGCTCGAGCGCAATCTGGGCACCATCGCCCATTCCGGCTCCGAGGAGTTTAAGACCGAGAACGCCGAGCAACAGGGCTCCGATGTCGACATCATCGGCCAGTTTGGCGTGGGCTTCTACTCTGCCTTTATGGTTGCCAGCCATGTGAAGGTCGTCAGCCGCGCCTACGGCGAGGATGTCGCCCATGTGTGGGAGTCTGATGGTCTTGAGGGCTACACCATCGAAGACGGCGAGCGCGCCGAGCACGGTACCGATGTCATCCTGACGCTGCGCGAGAACGAGAAGCTCGACGCCGACGGCGAGGCCGAGACCTACGATCGCTTCCTGACCGAGTGGGGCCTCAAGAGCCTGATTCAGCAGTACAGCAACTATGTGCGCTACCCGATTCAGATGATGGTGAGCAAGAGCCGCCAGAAACCCAAGCCCGAGGACGCCGGCGACGACTACAAGCCCGAGTACGAGGACTACCAGGAGCTCGAGACCATCAACTCCATGACGCCGATTTGGAAAAAGCGCAGCTCCGACGTTGAGCAGAAGGATTACAACGAGTTCTACAAGTCCACGTTCCACGACTTTGACGATCCCGCGCGCACTATCAGCTTCCATGCCGAGGGTACGCTTGAGTACGATGCGCTGCTGTTTGTGCCGGGCCGCGCCCCGTTCGATCTGTGCAGCAAGGACTACGAGAAGGGCCTGGCGCTCTACAGCTCCAACGTGCTGATTATGGAGAAGTGCGACGACCTGCTGCCCGACTACTACAACTTTGTCCGCGGCGTCGTGGATTCTGCCGACGTGTCGCTCAACATCTCGCGTGAGACGCTGCAGCAGAACCGTCAGCTCAAGGCCATCGCCAAGCGCGTGGAGAAGAAGATTACCGCCGATCTTGAGGATATGCGCGACAACGACCGCGAGGCCTACGAGAAGTTCTTTGAGAACTTTGGCCGCGGTCTTAAGTACGGCATCTACTCGAGCTATGGCATGAAGGCCGATGAGCTCGCCGACCTGCTACTGTTCTGGTCTGCCAAGGAGCAGAAGATGATTACCCTGGCCGAGTATGCCAAGGGCATGCCCGGGGATCAGAAGGCCATCTACTACGCCGCCGGCGACTCGCGTGAGCGCTTGGCCAAGATGCCCGTGGTAAAGGGTGTGCTCGACCGCGGCTATGACGTGCTGTTGCTGACGCAGGATGTGGATGAGTTCACGTTCCAGGCTATGCGTGAGTACGTTGCCGCCGATATGCCTAAGATCTACGAGGACGACGCCGCCCGCGAGGCTGCCGAGAAGGCCGTTGCCGACGGTGCCGAGCCCGAGGTCGAGGATCGTCACCTGGAGCTCAAGAACGTCGCGACTGGCGATCTTGATCTGGCGACCGAGGACGAGAAGAAGGAGGCCGAGGACGCCACCAAGGAAAACGAGGACCTCTTTAGCGCTATGAAGGAGGCGCTCGGTGACAAGGTCGAGAAAGTTGCCGTCTCCGCGCGCCTGACCGATGCCCCCGCTTGCATCACCACCGAGGGTCCGCTTTCGCTCGAGATGGAGAAGGTGCTCCAGAAGGGACCCGAGGGCGCGCCCGACGGCATGCCCAAGAGCCAGCGCGTGCTCGAGCTCAACGCCAAGCACCCGGTCTTTGACAAGCTTGTCGCTGCCCAGAAGGCAGGTGACGCCGACAAGATCAAGCAGTACTCCGGCCTGCTCTACGATCAGGCCCTGCTGGTCGAGGGTATCCTCCCCGAGGACCCCGTTGCCTTCGCGGCGGCTGTCTGCGAGCTGATGTAACTAGGGGGTTACGCGGTTCTACGAACCGCGTAACCACTCGACGCTGCAAGCCCGCCAGAGCGGCAATCTGCCTTTCAACTTCGGCGGCATGACCAGAAGGTCAATGCCGCCTCGTTTCAAGGCACCTTGCTCGCTCTGGCGGGCTTTCGCTGTCTGCGCCAAAACATCGGCGTTGTTATGGGTAGTCGTTGGGGACGTTCTTAAATGACTAGTCGTTGGGGAATGTGGCACTTGGGGACGTTCCTTTTCTGCCGGCAGTTTGGGACATTCCTTGCACCATTAGTCGTTGGGGACGTTCTTGTTTGACTGGTCGTTTAAGAACGCCCCCGATGACTATTCGGATTGTTAATTTGTGCGGGTTGTGGTTTTGCGACCTGCTGAAATTTGAGATACTGTACAACTGTACGTTAACTAATCTTCGTAGTATATTGCTACCCGCAAAACTCAATACCATTGTGCTTCGAGACGCTAAAGCGCCTACGTACAATGGTTGTTGATAGTACGATTTGATTCAACGACAGGATGGATGGTCCAAGCGTGAGTCTCGGCAGCAAACTATCCGATGCAAAGGTCTTCTTTGCGATATTCAAGCGCGACATTAAGCGACTGCTTGTGAACCCCGTCGCCTTGGTGGTTACCCTGGGCGTGTGCGTTATCCCCTCGCTGTACGCTTGGTACAACATCGTGGCTAACTGGGATCCATATGGAAACACCCAGGGCATTAAAATCGCTATCGCCAACAACGATCAGGGCACCCAGAACGACCTAGTGGGCGAGCTCAATGCGGGCGATAAGGTGGTCGACCAGCTCAAGGAAAACGATCGGCTGGGCTGGACCTTCGTCGACTCGGCTGCCGATGCCAAAGAGGGCGTCGAGAGCGGGGAATACTACGCGGCGATTGTAATCCCCAAGAACTTCTCCGACAATCTCGTCTCGATGCTCGATGGCAATTACCATCAGCCTAAGCTGACCTATTACGTCAACGAGAAAAAGAGCGCCATTGCGCCCAAGGTTACCGATACCGGTGCCAACACCATCGAGGAGCAGATCAACTCGGAGTTTGTCTCCACGGTGGGCGAGACCGTAGCGGGCATCGCCAAGGATGCCGGCATCGATTTAAAGGACAAGGCAACCCAGACTCAGGACTCGCTGACAAGTTCGGTGTCCGAGGCATCCGACACCTTGGGTGAGGTGCGCGATTCGATTGGCGATATGAATGCCGCCATCGATAAGACGAGTGGCGCTATCGCCTCGGCTGATGCGGCGCTTGCCGGCATGCAAGGTCAGGCACCGTCGCTGACGCAGGCAATCTCCCAGGGCAACGACCTGCTGGGCGAGGCTCGCGCCACGGCGGGCAACTCTATCACCTCGCTCTCCAAGGCACTCTCGGAAGGTAGCCTTGCACTCACCAAGACGTCAGCCTCCGCGAACGCTGCGATTGGCAAGCTAACGGGTACGGTCACATCTACGACCACCCGCATCGACAACTCGCTCGAGTCTCTCCAGGCGACGATCGATCACAATAAGGCCGTTATCGGGCACTTGGAGATTCTCGTTAATGACACGTCGACAGGTTCCGAGGAAATTGACGCGCGCATTGTATCGACCATCGATTCGCTTCGCGAGCAAAACCAGAAGCTGCAGAGCATCAAGGATGGCCTTTCTGCACAGTCGAGCGCCATGGCAAACGACGCTACGGCAATCTCGAACGCGAGCAACGCACTCAACGCGGCAATTCAGACCGGTACGGCTAGCCTCGGTCAGGCTCAGACCGATCTGGGTCAGAACGCACTTCCGAAGGCTTCGAGCGCGCTTGACTCCTTTGCCGCCGTTTCGGGCGATTTGACCGGCATTGTGTCGGGTATGACCCCCACGATAGCGAGCGCGCGCGGCACGCTGGCGCAGCTCGACGCCACGCTCAAGCAGGCAAAGACCACGCTGTCCCAAACCGACGCCTCCCTTGCCAAGGTTCAGGACAAGCTCGCGACCGCCGCCAATGACATTGCGGCGCTGCAGACCTCTGAGTCTATGGGCGAGTTAGCCGACCTCATGGACGTCGACGTCAATGACGTGGCAGATTTCATGGCATCTCCGGTTGAGCTGACGTCCAAGTCAATCTATCCGGTCAAGAGCTTTGGCTCGGGCATCGCGCCCTTCTACACCAATCTGGCGCTGTGGGTAGGCGGCTATGTGCTCATCGCTATCTATAAACTCGAGGTCGACCGCGAGGGCATCGGTAGCTTTACGGCGCGTCAGGGCTACTTTGGCCGCTGGCTGCTGCTGGTGATCCTGGGCGCGTTCCAGGCCATTATCGTTACGGTGGGCGACCTGGTCATTGGCGTTCAGTGCGTCAATCCGCTGCTCTTTGTACTGGGCGGCATCGCTATTTCGTTCACCTACGTCAACATCATCTATGCGCTGTCCACCACGTTTAAGCATATCGGTAAAGCCATTGGCGTCATCCTCGTCATTGTGCAGATCCCCGGCTCGTCGGGCATGTATCCCATCGAGATGATGCCCGGCTTCTTCCAATGGCTGCATCCGCTGCTGCCCTTCACCTATGGCATCAACCTGCTGCGCGAGACCGTCGGTGGCATGTATTCGTTCAACTACCTGTTCAACCTGTGCATCCTGGGCGTGTTCCTTGCCATCGCACTCTTTATTGGCTTGCAGCTGCGTCCGCTGCTGCTCAACCTCAACCTGCTCTTTGACAAGCAGCTTTCCACGACGGGCCTCATGATCTGCGAGTCCAACGACCTGCCGCGCCAGCGCTATTCGCTGCGCACGGCCATGCGCGTCATGCTCGATTCGGATTCGTACCGTCGCGAGCTGCTCGATCATGCCGTGGCGTTTGAGCATCGCTACCCGTACTACATCAAGGGCGGTTTTGCCGCCGTGGTAGGCGTGCAGGTTCTGCTCTTTGTGCTTTCGACGGTGCTCGATATCGACAATAACGGCAAGATCATCCTGCTCGTTATCTGGATCATTTCGGTTATCGCCATCTGCGGCTGGCTCATCAACATCGAATACATCCGTGCGAGCCTCAATACCCAGATGCGTATCTCGGCGCTTTCGGACGAGGACCTTCGCCGCGAGATGCGCGAGCACACGGCTGCCATCCCTGCCGCCCGTCGCATGTTTGGTCTCAACGCCAGCGAGCGTGGCGCCAAGGGAGGCGAACAGCCTACGAGCCGTCTGTCGCATATCGGTGCGCATCGTAAGGCTCAAGATGCCGACGGCGCTGACAACGTAAACGGAAACGACGGGGACACCACCTCGCTTGGCAAGCACTCTAAAGGAGGTGAGGCATAAATGAAAAACATCCTGCACCTGTTTAAGCGCGATGTCCAAAACGTGTCTCGCTCCGTGATCGGCATGGTCGTCGTGATGGGCCTGATCATCGTGCCATGTCTCTATGCATGGTTTAACATCGCCGGAAGCTGGGATCCCTACGGCAATACCGGCAACCTTAAGATTGCAGTGGTCAACACCGATGAGGGTTACGAGAGCGATCTGATTCCCGTCGAGGTCAACGTGGGCGAAAACGTAACCGCCACCCTGCGCGGCAACGAGAACTTCGACTGGGTCGTCCTCAACGACCGTGATAAGGCGATTGAGGGCGTTAAGTCGGGCGCGTACTACGCTGCCGTCGTTATCCCGAAAACGTTTAGCGCCGACATGATGACGCTTTTCTCGACCGAGGTGAAGCACGCCGATATCGAGTTCTATGAGAATCAGAAGGCCAACGCCATCGCACAGATCGTGACTGAAAAGGGTTCGAGCGCCGTCCAGAGTCAGGTCAACGAGACCTTTACCAAGACCATCACGACCATCGGCCTTAAGACCGTGTCCAGCCTGCTCGACTATATGAGTACCGACCAGGTGAGCAGCTTTATCGCCAATCTGTCCTCGACGCTGGGCGATTCGGTCGAGGACCTGCAGGACGTTCAGGCGAGTGCGACGTCGCTCGCGGGCATTTTGAGCTCCACGTCCGATTCACTGACATCGGCGGGCGGCATGCTCAAGCAGACGGGCACCGTTGATGAGTCGACGAAGCAGCTGATGGAGCACGCCAAGAGTGGCATCAATGATTCCAAGGAAGCGCTCAAGGCCGCCAACGATGCCGTTGACGCGGCGATTGACGGAAGCGCGGGCTCGTTCGACAACGTGTCCGCCGAGCTTGCGAAGGCATTCGATGCCGCGAATCAGCATGTTTACCTTACGGTGTCTCAGCTCAACGAAGCCGCAGCGGCGCTCAATACGCGTGCTGACGATATCGATGCGATGACCGATCAGCTCCGTAACCTTGCCGACCAGGTAAGTGATGACAAGCTCAAAGACGGTCTCGAGTCCGCTGCGACGTCGCTGGGCAGAATTGCCGTGGAGTACCGCAACAATGCGAAGGACCTGACGGCGACCGCAAAGTCCCTTTCGGACGGCATGGCGGAGGTCAACAACTCGCGTGCCGAGGTCGACCAGGCCATCGCCGATGCCAAGGCGGGTATCTCGGGAGCCAAGTCCGACTACGATTCCACGTTCTCGGTTAAGGCCAAGGAGCTCAAGAAGACCATTTCGGGCGTTCTGGATTCCCTGAACGGTATCTCGGGTGACTTGGATAGCGCCGTGAGCGGTCTGACCGACGCCTCTGGCTCGCTCGCAAAGGGCCTCTCCAAGGCTGCGACGCTGGTCAACAAGGCTTCCGATCAGCTGGGTGAGGCATCGGACAAGATCAGCGCCTTTAAGGACGAGCTCGATGGCGCCCTGATGTCGGGTGACCTGGCCATGATTAAGACAATGATTGGCAACGACCCCGAGGGCCTCGCCGTGTCGCTTTCCGGCCCCGTCGCGCTCGACCGCAAACCGGTCTATCCGATCCGCAACTACGGTTCGGCCATGGCACCGTTCTACACGATTCTGTCGCTGTGGGTGGGCTCGATTGTACTGGCGGCCATGATGAAGGTCTCGGTTGACGATGAGCTCATCAACGAGCTGATCCCCGTGCGCCTGCACGAGATCTACCTGGGCCGCTACCTGTTCTTTGGAGGTCTGGCCCTGCTGCAGGCGACACTCGTGTGCGCGGGCGACATCCTGTTCTTTGGCATTCAGTGCGACAACCCGCTGCAATTTGTGCTGGCGGGTTGGGTCGCGAGTCTCGTGTTCTCCAATATCGTCTACACGCTTACGGTTTCGTTTGGCGATATCGGCAAGGCGCTCGCCGTCGTGCTGTTGGTTATGCAGGTCGGCGGTTCGGGCGGTACGTTCCCCATCGAGATGACCGGCCCTGTGTTCCAGGCGATCTATCCGTTCCTGCCGTTCACCCACGGCATCAACGCCATGCATGCCGCCATGGCTGGCGCCTACCATATGGAGTACTGGATTGAGCTAGGCATTCTGGCGAGCTATCTGATTCCGTCGCTGGCACTGGGCGTCGTCTTCCGCCGCCCGGTCATCAAAGCCAACGACTGGATCATCGAAAAGCTTGAAAGCACGAAGCTTATTTAGTGCAACAGCGTGACATTGACAAAACGTCGAGGTTCACTTTGCTGACGCTTTAGTGGGCTGGATTGCGGTGCAACGCTGGTTGTTGCTACAGTAGCGGGGCGTGCCGGGGGTCCGGTGCGCCCCGTTTTATTTGACCATGAGGCGGCACGCGGCCATGCACGTGCGGACACCACGCCCAGACTGAGCGCGAGGATGCCCTATGGCTCAGAATGCCGTTGATGAAATCGAAAACATGCCCGATAGCCCTGTAGCGCGCGAAGACCTGGGTGCCGGCGGCACCTCCCGCGGCGCCGGCGCGCGTTCTCCGTTCTTCTGGAAGGTCTTGCTGCTTTCGGTGGCGGTCATCTGGGGCTATTCCTTTACCACCATGAAAGATGCGCTCGATACCATTCCGGTGTTCGAGCTGGTCTACGTTCGCTTTCTCCCGGCATCACTGGTTATGTTTGCTATTTTCCATAAGCGCATCATCGCTCATTTCAATGCCCGCAACCTGATCGTCGGGCTGGGCATGGGTGCGCTCATGTGGGGAGCATACGGACTGCAAACGATTGGCCTGGCACAGACCACGGCAGGCAAGAGTGCATTTTTGACGGGCACGTACTGTATCCTTGTGCCGTTTGCCAGCTATGTCCTGAGCGGCGAAAAGCTCACCCGCTATAACCTGGGTGCGGCACTGCTGTGCCTGGCGGGCATTGGCCTGGTGGCACTCGATAGCGTCGAGTTCAATGCTGGAGATGTCATCACGCTGGGCGGCGCGGTCTTCTTTGCTATCCAGATGGCAGTGACCGGCAAGTATGGCCGCAAGATGGACATCAACGTCATCACGTTTTGGATGTTTGTGGGCAATGGCGTTTTGAGCTTAATCACGTCGCTGCTATTCGAGACTCAGGCGCCTCTGTCCGTGTGGACGCCGAGCTTTGTCGGCGTGGCGGCCTTTCTCTCGGTGGGCTGTACGTGCGTGGCACTGCTCGTCCAAAACGTTGGATTGGCGCACGTCCCGGCCTCGACGGGCTCGCTGCTCCTTTCGATGGAGTCCCCCTCGGGCGTGCTGTTCTCGGTGCTGCTGATGGGGGAGGCGCTCACCTCGCGCCTGCTTGCCGGCTTTGCGCTCATCTTTTTGTCGATTATCTTGAGCGAGACGCATTTCGATTTCTTGCGCCGAAAATCTCGCCCGCAATTGTAAACAACTTGTTGCGCCGCCCTCCTGGGGCGGCGTTTTTTATGCCTCGCCTTTAAAGTTGTACCTTGCACTTTACGCTATCAAAGTGCTTACTGCAAAAACGCTACTGGAGGGCATTTATGGCACCAGCTCAGTCCGATCTTCAACCGCAATCAGCGCCCAAGGCCACCGCAGCGGCGCAGGCCGCTATCGGTGACGGTCTCGTTGCAGAAGCTCAGGCTTTTGCAGACGAGCTCGCTGCGTGGCGACACGATTTACACCAGGTGCCCGAGCTGGGTAATAGCCTCCCACAGACCTCTGCGTATATTCAAGCGCGCCTGACCGAGATGGAAATCCCATTTGCCACGCTCGTCGATGGTTCCTGTGTCGTGGGCCTTGTCGGCGCCGGTGCCGCCGCGGCCCAGGGCAATGGCGTCTGCACGGACGAACAGGCCGGTACGGTCATCATGCTCCGTGGCGACATGGACGCCCTGCCCGTTGCCGAAGAGTCAGGCGAGCCTTTCGCCTCTACGAACGGCTGCATGCACGCATGTGGACACGATATGCACGCGACGGCGTTGCTTGGAGCGGCGCGCCTGCTCAAGGCCCGCGAGTCTGCGCTTGTCGACGCCAACGCCACGGTTAAGTTGCTGTTCCAGCCGGGCGAGGAAACCTTTGAGGGTGCCCGCGCCGCCATCGCCGATGGTCTGCTGCAGAACCCGCGCCCTCAGGTCGCCTTTGCCATGCATGTCAATAGCCAGTCGCCGCTTGGCCTGGTGCTCTACGGCAGCCCGGCGCTCTCGGGCGTGTACGGTTTTCGCATCACGCTTCAGGGCAAGGGCGGCCATGGCTCGAGCCCCGAGATCTGCATCGACCCCATCACGGCCGGCGTCCATGTGCATCTGGCGCTTCAGGAGCTCATCTCCCGCGAGGTGCCGGCGGCCAAGGAGGTCGCGCTTACCGTTGGCAAGTTCGCCGGCGGTCAGGCCGCAAATGTCATCCCCGACACTTGTGTGCTCGAGGGAACGCTGCGTGGCTTCGACGTCGAGCTCATGGAGCGCCTCAAGACCCGCATCGCGGAGGTCGTCAAAGGCGTTGCCACGACCTATCGTACGCCGGCGACTATCGAGACACTCTCGGATGTTCCCCCGCTCGTACTCGACGACGGCATGACGCAGGCGTCGCTTGGCTACGTGGGCGCGGTGCTGCCCAAGTCCGCCTTCCTGCCGCTGTTCCACGCCATGGCGAGCGAGGACTTCGCGTTGATCTCGAGCGAGATCCCGAGCGCGTACTTTACCGTGGGCGCTGCTGTGACTGATACGGACGAGCATTTTGCTCAGCATCATCCCAAGGCACGTTTTAGCGATGCCGAGCTTCCCCTTGGCGCCGCGGCTTATGCCGCCGTCGCTTTCGGATACATTGCGGACCACAAGGAGTAATCCATGTCCCAGCAAAGTAAATTTTTCCCCGGCTGGCTCGTGGTGGCCTCCGGCTTTGTCATCATGGCCACGTGCTACACCATTTTCGTTAACTGCATGACTATTCCTTCCGCACCAAGCCTTCCGAGATTGGCCTTAAGCCGCTCGGCGAGAACCCGGGCGATCCGTCCGTCTCGACGGCTGGCGACAAGGACGAGCACACGGCGCCCGAGGTTAGCGTCGGCTGGTCTCGTATCAAGAAGAGCCCGGCATTTTGGCTGCTCGTCGTCGCCTTCCTCTTTATGGGCTTGGTCAATGGCGCCATCCTGCCCAACCAGGTTACCAACATGACGAGTGTTACCGTCAACGGTGCCAAGATCGTCACGGGCGGCCACGACCCCATGTGGGCAGGCACCGTGCTTTCGGCCTACATGGTTACCGTCGTTATCGCCAAGATTTCGCTCGGTGCGATCTATGACCGCTTTGGCCTGCGCTTTGGCAATATCCTTGGCTCCGTTGCGTGCATTATCGCCTGCGTGGCGCTGTGTTTCCCGACGACGGACCTCGGTCCTATTGTCGCTGCTGTGAGCTTTGGTGTTGGAACGTGCATGGGCACCATCACGCCTACCATCGCCGCGTCCAAGCAGTTTGGCATGGCCGACCTCGGTAAGGTCACGGGCACCATTACCTCGCTCGAGATGGTCGGCGGCACCGTGGGCGCTATCGTCTCGGGCGTGCTGTTCGATGCCACGGGCTCCTTTGCGAGCACCTGGATCGTGTGCCTGGCGTGCTCCGTGGTCATGCTCGTGTTCCTGCTGGCATCCGAGCCCATCGCCGCCAAGCTGCGCGCAAGCGTGGCGGGGGAGTAGCGGGTCGCCGCCTATTCCTGTTTGTCTGTTCTGCCCGTGGCTGCCCTGGAAGCCGAATGGATGCTCGTACCGTCATTCGGTTTCCAGGGCAGCCACGGGCCTACGAAATGATCCCTTTTCCTCCGTCCCCAAGGGATCACGTGATCCGAAGGGGACGGAGGAAAAGGGATCACAAACCGCGGCGGCGCGTCTGGCCGAACGAGTCCCCATACCCTCGTTCGGTCAGACACGCCGCCGCGTTGCTGCTTTGTGCCGTATAATGTCCACTACCTATGACGCGATACAAAAGAAAGGTGTTTGCCCATGCAGGCACAGAAGGCGGAGGGAACCCGCGACCTTATCGGCGCCGAGATGCGCGCTTGGCAAAAGATGCAGCAGATCGCTGCCGGCGTGTTCGAGCCGTTTGGTTTTAAACCCATCGAGACGCCCGCGATCGAGCAGGTGGACGTCTTTGTCCACGGCATCGGCCAGTCGACCGACGTCGTGCGCAAGGAGATGTTCCGCGTCTTTAGCGGCGCCAACCTGGAGCGCGTCTTTACCGAGGGCACCGACACAAAACTCAAGCCCAAGCAGCGCCTGGCGCTTCGTCCCGAGGGCACGGCCGGTGTGGTGCGCGCAGTCGTGGAGAACAACCTGGTGCCCCAGGGCTCCACGCCGTTTAAGGCTTACTACGCCGAGGCCATGTTCCGCGGCGAGCGTCCCCAGAAGGGCCGCCTGCGTCAGTTCCACCAGGTGGGTATCGAGTGGCTCGGCGCTCCCGATCCGGCGGCAGACGCCGAGTGCATCATCATGCTCATGGAGTTCTACAAGCGCCTGGGCTTCGATCTTTCCAAGCTCCGTCTGCTCATTAACTCGATGGGCGACGCTCAGTGCCGTCCGGCTTACCGCGAGCAGGTCAAGCAGTTTATCCTCGATCACGCTGACGAGATGTGTGACGAGTGCCGCGAGCGCGCCGAGCTCAACCCGCTGCGTGCCTTCGACTGCAAGAACGACCACTGCCGCGAGATCATGGCCGACGCGCCGCTGATGGGCGACAACCTGTGCGACGAGTGCCGCGAGCACTACGAGCAGGTCAAGCGCTATCTGGATGCCGCCGGTATCGAGTATGTCGAGGATCCCACACTGGTGCGTGGTCTGGACTACTACACCCGTACCGTCTTTGAGGTCGAGGCTCCCGGCGCCGGTGTCGGCTCCATTGGTGGCGGCGGTCGCTATGACGGTCTGGTCGAGCTCGAGGGTGGCAAGCCCACGGCGGGCGTCGGCTTCGCTGTCGGTTTTGAGCGCGCCCTGCTGGCCCTGCAGGCCTTTGGTAACGACTTGGGTGCCGAGGAGGCCCCGTGCGTCTACGTCGCCAATGCCGGCAAGGAGCTGCGCCAGAACGTCTTTGCCATCACGCAGGAGCTTCGCGCCGCTGGCATCGTGACCGAGGCCGACTACCAGGGTCGTTCGCTCAAAGCTCAGTTTAAGCAGGCCGACAAGGTTGGCGCCAAGCTCATTTTGGTCCTGGGTGGCGACGAGCTTGCCGCCGGCAAGGTCAAGGTGCGCGACATGGAGAGCCATGAAGAGGTCCTTGCCGATCTGGCCAACGTCGTCGAGGCGGTTCGCGAGCGCCTGTAGCGCATCATTTTGAGCTGCGGGTCCGCTTGAGTGTCTCGTCCATTGCGAGCGATTGTTACGGGGGTGTTTCGCATTTATGCGGAATGCCCCCGTTTGTGTATGCCGTCCACCGAGAAATACGACCATTTAGAGCAAAACCCTTGCAATGCAGAAAATACTTTTGTGTGGTAAAGCGCAATCAGTGTCGAAAGTATTTCGCAAGCGCCTATAATGAATACCGCATGTTACGTGCATAGAAGGAGGAATGGGAGGAAACGTGGCTGAGAACCTAAGCAACCAGTCTGTACCCGAAGCCGCGGCGCGCGTCGCTGCCGTGGTCAACCGCCTCGTTAACCGAATCGGCTCGAATGCCGAATCCAAGGAGCGTCTCGCTGAGATCGAGATCCCCGAGGAGCTGCGCGACAATCTGGCGCTGTTCTTGCGCCTGGAGCGCCGTGTGCTTAGCGAGTATGATCCCGAGATCGCGGACCTGTTCGACAAGATTTTGACAGCCGAGATTGTGGCCAACGCCGGAAACCCCGGCACCCGTGCTGCCGACGAGTCCGTCGACGAGCAGGGCGTGCCCACTGCCGACGAGCCCACCGCCGTGGCGTTTCGCGAGGTCGTTGATCTGATCGACAGTCTGCCGCTCGATAAGCAGCAGGTTATCGTCCGCGCCTTTACGAGCTTCTTCCATCTGGCAAACCTGTCGGAGGAGAACTACCGCGTGGCGCAGCTGCGCGAGCGCGAGGCCGGCGCATCGACCGATACCGAGGTCGATCCCGCCAACGAGCTCACCGTCGCCTATCACCAGTTGGTAAACGAGATGGGTGTCGAGGGCGCCAACGAGCTGCTCGACAAGCTGGAGTTCCACCCTGTCTTTACCGCACATCCCACCGAGGCCCGTCGTAAGGCCGTCGAGGGCAAGATTCGCCGTATTTCCAACCTGCTGGAGGAGCGTCCGCGCCTGGGCGGCTCCGACCTGGTGGAGAACGAGCGCCATATGCTGCAGGAAATCGACGCCCTGGTGCGTACGAGCCCCATCGCGCTCAAGAAGCCCACGCCGGTCGAGGAAGCCGATACCATCATCGACATCTTCGATAACACGCTGTTCGACGTCATCCCCGTTATCTATCGTCGTTTTGACGACTGGGTGCTGGGCGACAAGGCGGGTACCGTGCCGCCGCTGTGCCCGGCGTTCTTCCATCCCGGCAGCTGGATCGGTTCCGACCGCGACGGTAACCCCAACGTCACCGCCAAGGTGAGCCGCGAGGTCGCCGCCAAGTACTTCACCCACATGGTGCTCAAGCTCGAGGACAAGTGCCGCCGCATCGGCCGCAACCTCACGCTCGAGGCCACCTACAGCAAGCCGTCTGCCGAGCTCATCAACCTGTGGAACCATCAGGTCGAGATGAGCACCCAGTACACCGCACGCGCCGAGCTGATCTCCGAGCACGAGCCGCATCGCGCCGTCATGCTCGTCATGGCCGACCGTCTGAACGCCACCGTGCGTCGCATCACCGACACCATGTACCACAGCGCAGACGAGTTCTTGGATGACCTGCGCGTCGTTCAGCGCTCCCTGGCCGCCTGCGGTGCCGTCCGTGCTGCCTACGGCCCGGTCCAGACCATCATCTGGCAGGTCGAGTCCTTCGGCTTCCATATGGTCGAGATGGAGTTCCGTCAGCACTCCGTGGTGCACGCCCGCGCCCTCAAGGATATTCACGAGAACGGTATCCATGGTGATTTGCAGCCCATGACGCGCGAGGTCATCGACACCTTCCGCGCTATCGGCTCCATCCAAAAGCGCTACGGCAAGAAGATGGCGCACCGCTACATCATCTCGTTCACCAAGAGCGCTCAGCATGTGGCCGACGTCTTTGAGCTTGCCCACCTGTCCTTTGCGCACGAGGAGGACGTGCCCGAGCTCGACGTGATCCCGCTGTTCGAGCAGCTCGAGGACCTCGAGGGCTGCGTCGACGTGCTCGACCAGATGCTTACGCTGCCCGTGGTGCAAAAGCGCCTTGCCCAGACCAACCGCCGCATGGAGGTCATGCTGGGCTATTCCGACTCCTCCAAGGATGCCGGTCCTACCACGGCCATGCTCGCGCTGCACTCCGCGCAGGAGCGCATTGCCAAGTGGGCCGAGAAGAACGATATCGACCTGGTGCTCATGCACGGTCGCGGCGGTGCCGTGGGCCGTGGTGGCGGCCCGGCCAACAAGGCCGTGCTGGCGCAGCCCAAGGGTTCGGTCAACTGCTTCTTTAAGCTCACCGAGCAGGGCGAGGTCATCTTTGCCCGTTACGGCAACCGCACGCTGGCTCAGCGCCATGTTGAGTCCGTTGCCGCCGCAACGCTTTTGCAGTCGGCCCCGAGCGTCGAGAAGACCAACACCGAGACCACGCAGAAGTTCTGGGATATGGCCGAGAAGCTCAACGCCGTAAGCCACGAGCGCTATCTGGACCTGCTGAACACCGAGGACTTTACACCGTGGTTCTCGACCGTGACGCCGCTGACCGAGGTCGGTCTGCTGCCGATTGGCTCGCGCCCGGCCAAGCGCGGTTTGGGTGCCAAGTCGCTCGACGACCTGCGTACCATTCCGTGGATCTTCAGCTGGAGCCAGGCGCGCATTAACCTGGCCGCTTGGTACGGCCTGGGCACCGCCTGCGAGCAGTTTGGCGACCTTGACCAGCTCAAGGCTGCCTACCAGGAGTGGCCGTTCTTCCGCACCTTTATCGACAACATCGAGATGTCGATCGCCAAGACCGACCAGCGCATCGCCAAGATGTACCTGCACCTAGGCGATCGCCAGGATTTGTCCGAGAAGGTCTTCACCGAGATGCAGCTCACGCGTAAGTGGGTCCTTGCCATCGTCGGTGACGAGTGGCCGCTGCAGCGCCGCCGCGTGCTCGGCTGCGCCGTCCGCGTGCGCAACCCCTACGTCGACGCCCTGTCTATCGCCCAGGTTCGCGCCCTTCGCGAGGTGCGCATGAACCAGGACGAGATGGCCGAGGAGAAGAAGGCCGAGTACATGAGCCTGATTCTTTCGACTGTGACCGGCGTCTCGGCAGGATTGAAAAACACGGGGTAATCGATAGCCCTGTGGCTCTCACCGGGACCCGACGGGTTTCCCTCTGAATGCGTCCTCGCACTTGAAGCCCCCTTATCCTGCTCCTTCGGAGCTGCGGATAAGGGGGCTTCGTGCTGCGGAATGCATTCAGAGGGAAACCCATCGGGTCCCTTCGTCCTCGGTCTTCGGGGATTACAGCTGAGGGGAGAATGGCGCGCTTCGCGCCTAATGTGGAGTGCGGCGAGGGCTTCTTGCGTCCTGCGGAGTGTGCCTAAAAGTAAGCTGATGGCGGGCCCTACGATGTCCGGTCTTCGGTGGATTACTGGCTGGGGGAATAATGGCGCGCTTCTCGACTTACGACTGTAGCGGCCGCGGTCCCGTTTGGGATCGCGGCCGCTCTGTTTTGGGTCAAATATGAACGTTGTGTTAATGAGTCGGTGGACGGTGGTGTTTTTCGGTGAGCGGCGTATCCTTCCAACGGTTTATCTAGTGTGTCAGTTGAAAGGAAGAGGGCGCTCGTCATTGTTTGAATGTGAACTGCCGTTTGACCACAAGACGTTGCATCTGGAACTCGAGGATAAGAACTTCGCGGGCGTGATGGAAGGTCATCAAAACGAGTTTAAGACCACGAAATCGCAGGAAGAGCTGGTGGAGGAGTCGCTTGCCAACCCTTACGGCTCGCCTTCGCTCGAGGAGCTTTGTGCTGGCAAGAAGGATATTGTCATCATTAGCTCCGATCATACGCGTCCCGTTCCCTCGCGTGTGACGATGCCTATTCTGCTGCATCACATTCATGCCGCTGCGCCCGAGGCCCGTGTGCGTATTCTGGTTGCTACGGGCATGCACCGTCCGTCGACGCACGAGGAGCTCGTCAACAAGTATGGCGAGGAGATCGTTGCCAACGAGGAAATCGTTATGCACGTCGCGACTGATGACAGCATGATGAAAAAGATCGGCACCCTGCCTTCTGGTGGCGAGTGCATCATCAACAAGATTGCTGCCGATTGCGATCTGCTGCTTGCCGAGGGCTTCATTGAGCCGCACTTCTTTGCCGGTTTCTCTGGCAGCCGTAAGTCCGTCCTTCCCGGTATCGCCAGCTACAAGACCATCATGTACAACCACAACGGTCAGTTTGTGAACGATTCCCATTCGCGTGCCGGCAACCTGTGCCACAATCACGTGAGCGAGGATATGTTTGCCGCTGCCGAGATGGCTCACCTTGCCTTTGTGCTCAACGTGGTGCTCAACGGCAAGCACGAGGTCATTGGCTCCTTTGCCGGCGACATCCACAAGGCGCACGAGGCTGGCTGCGAGTTCGTGAAGAGCCTTGCCGGCGTTGAGCCCGTCGAGTGCGAGATCGCCATTACCACTAACGGCGGCTACCCCCTCGATCAGAACATCTATCAGGCTGTGAAGGGCATGTGCGCTGCCGAGGCCACGCTTCCCGAGGGCGGCGTGATCATCGACGTCGCCGGTTGTGCCGACGGTCACGGCGGCGAGGGCTTCTATCACAACATCGCCGACAACGATCCGGCAGAGTTTGAGCGCGCCTGCATCGATCGTCCTAAGGACGAGACCCTGCCCGATCAGTGGACGAGCCAGATCTTTGCCCGCATCCTGGCGCATCACCCTGTGATCATGGTCACCGACCTGTGCGATCACCAGATGCTCAAGGATATGCACATGACGCCGGTCAACACTATCGAGGAGGCGCTCAAGCTCGCCTTTGAGATGAAGGGTGCCGATGCCAAGGTTGCCGTCATTCCCGATGGCCTGGGCGTTGTCGTCGCGCAGCACTAGTGCGTGGCCCAAACGAATCGTTTATAACCGACAAGAAAGATAAGGTTTTATGCTTACCAAACTCCTCTGCGAATTCGGCGCGACGGCCCTCATGATCGTCTTTGGCGTGGGCGTGCACTGCGATACCGTGCTCAAAGGCACCAAGTATCAGGGCTCTGGCCATATGTTTGCCATCACCACCTGGTCTTTTGGCATCTCGGTCTGCCTGTTTGTCTTTGGCGGCGCCGTGTGCATGAACCCCGCTATGGTGCTTGCCCAGTGCATCGTCGGTCTGGTGCCGTGGGGCAACTGCATCCCCTTCATGCTTGCCGATATGCTCGGCGGCTTTGTGGGTGCCGTGATCGCTTGGTTTATGTATGCCGATGAGTTCAAGGCTTCCGAGGGTGTCGTCGATCCCATTGCTCAGCGCAACATCTTCTCGACCAACCCCACCACCGAGGGCACGAACTATGCCCGCAACTTCTTCTGCGAGGCTATCTGCACCTTCGTGTTTATCAGCGCCATCCTTGCTGCTGCTAGCCGTGCTGGTGAGAACGTTCTGTTGCTCGCCATCTGCGTCGGCCTGATTGTCTGGGCCGTTGGCATGGGCATGGGCGGCATCACCGGCTTCGCCATGAACCAGGCTCGTGACCTTGGTCCTCGCATGGCCTATCAGGTGCTGCCGATCAAGAACAAGGCTGACAACAACTGGAAGTACGGCCTGCTTGTTCCTGGCATCGCTCCGTTTGTCGGTGCCATTGTGGCTGCGCTGTTTGTGCATGGTTTCTTGGGCATGTTTTAGTCCAAGGCTACATAGGTTGTCCGCCGTCCGCATGGGGTAACTTCCCAGCGCGTCCTCGGACATGAAAGAACCCCCGCTGCGCACTTCGTGCGGCGGGGGTTCTTTCGTCCTGCGGAATGCGCTGGGAAGTTACCCCATGCGGACAGCTGCGGGATCTTAGTCGCGTTGGAACAAGCAACCCAACATATAAATCTGAATTTGGATGGGAGGGGCTTGTTGCTGGTAGGGGCGTTGAAGCGCGAGTGACACTTTGGGATGCGTGGCGGCTTGGGTTGGGGCGATGCTTTGGGATGGGCTTCTTACTTAGCTGAAGAGAGGCTTAATGGCTGATAGGTAGTCTTTGGCTACTTCGGCTTTGTCTGCTTGGAAGTTGTGCCAGGCCCACCATTGGACCATTCCTACGAAGCTTGAGGCTATGTGGTGTAGTAGGAAGCTTCGGTCCATGGTGGCGGCGGGGCCGTTTGGGTCGGTGGGGACGGTTTCGGCTGCTCGTGACATGATGGTCTTGCGTAAGCAGTCGGCGAAGACGCGTGAGCCGGCGCCGGCTACGAGGGCTCGTACGCCCTGGCGGCGTTCCCAGAGGTTGTTGAGGATATGTTCGACTTGTACGAGCGGATCATCGAGCGGTGTGCCATCGTCGTCGAGGGCGTGGGTGCAGATGTCGCTCACAAGTTCGGACAGTAGGTCATCCTTGCTCTTGAAGAGACCGTAGAACGTGGCTCGACCCACATGGGCGTGAGCGATGATGTCGCCGACGGTGATCTTGCCGTAGTCCTCCTCGCGAAGGAGCTCGGAGAATGCTGCAACGATGGCGGCGCGGCTTTTTGCCTTGCGGGCATCCATGGCTATGCGTCCGTGTGAACGAGCAGGCAGCGGAGCGTGCCGGAGCAACCCTCGTAGGGGCGCTTACCGGCGCCGTAGCCGACGGCCTCGATGCGGTAGCGGGCCGGCAGGTGCTCGGACGTGCGCAGTGCGACGACGATGGCGGCGCCCGTGGGCGTCACGAGCTCGCCGGCGACCGGTGCGGGCGTGAGGGCGATATTGCCCGCCTGGCACAGGTTGACGACAGCGGGGACGGGAATGGGCATGAGGCCGTGGGCACAGCGGATGGTGCCGTGACCCTCGGAGAGCGACTCGACCACGATGTCCTCAATACCAAGGTCATCGAGGCAGATGGCGACAGAGCAGACGTCGACGATGGAGTCGATGGCGCCCACCTCGTGGAACATGACGGTCTCGGTCGTTTTGCCGTGGGCCTTGGCCTCGGCGGCGGCGAGCGCGGTAAAGATGGCGAGCGCGCGACGCTTGGCGCCATCGCTTAGCTGCGAGTCATCGATGATGGCGGTGACATCCGCCAAAGAACGGTGGTGATGGTGGTGGGCGTGATGGTGACCCTCGTGGCCATGACCGTGGGCCTCATGGTCATGCTCGTGGCAGTGCTCGTGTTCGTGCTCGCCATGATCATGATGGTGGTGCTCATGCTCATGTGTGTGCTCGGTGCCCGCTTCGTTGCCGTAGAGCCAGGCCATGTCGTGGTCGTGGTTCTCGAGCTCCTCTGCCAGCTGAACATCAAAGTCGCAGGCGTCGATGCCATGCTTGTTTACGCGCGTGACAGCGACCGCAAAGCCGTCGACTGGCAGCGTGGCAAGTTGCTCGCGCAGGTGCTCCTCGCTGGCGCCCAGGTCGAGCAGGGCCGCGACGGTCATGTCGCCGCTGATGCCCGAGGTGCCGTCGATGATAAGCGTGTGCTGATGGTTGGACATGAAATGCTCCTTAGCGGGCGCAGGACGTGCCGGCGCTCAGATGATTGATAAGACTTGCCTGGTAGGCGGCACCAAAGCCGTTGTCGATATTGACGACCGAAACGCCGCTGGCGCAGGAGTTGAGCATGGCGAGCAGTGCGGCCACGCCGCCAAAGTTCGCGCCATAGCCCACGCTGGTGGGGACGGCGATGACCGGACAGCTCACAAGGCCTCCGATGACGCTCGCCAGGGCGCCTTCCATGCCGGCGATGGCGATGACCACCTGCGCCTGGGCAAGTTCCTCAGCATGCGCGAGCAGGCGGTGCAGGCCGGCGACACCCACGTCGTAGAGGCGATCGACCTCGTTGCCGTAGAACTCGGCCGTCAACGCGGCTTCCTCGGCAACGGGCAGGTCGCTCGTGCCGGCGCAGGCGACGACGATGCGTCCGTTGCCGTTGGGGGAGGGCTTGCCACCCACGAGGGCGAGCTGGGCGTCCGGGACATATCCCAGGTCGATGCCGTTGCCGAGGAGCTCCGAGGTGCGGGCTGCCTTTTCGTCGTCCAGGCGCGTGACCAGGATGCGCTCCTGGCCGGCATCGAGTAATGCTTTGATAATGGCGGCAATTTGCTCGGCGGTTTTACCGGCGCCGTAGACAACTTCGCCGGCTCCTTGGCGCACCCCGCGCGAAAGGTCGAGCTGTGCAAAGCCCAAATCGGCGGTCGGAGCCGTCTGGATGCGCGTGAGGGCGTCGGCAGGGGTGACAGCTCCGCCGGCAACATCGCTCAGCAGCTGCTCTAGATCTCGCTTATCCATATATGTTCCCTTCGACGGCGCAAAGTTTAGCACTCAAAGGGTATGTTTCCGAACACTAAAGCAGAATTGTTCGGAAACTATAGGACAGACTGATTCAATTGCTAGACGGATTGGCTAGTCGCGCAGGATGATGTCCATGGCGAGCATCAGATTGCGCTCGTCGATGGCAAACGGGGCGGCCTCGCGCGTCTTGGGCTTGGCACAAAACGCGATGCCCGTGCCCGCGGCCTGAATCATGGGGATGTCGTTGGCACCGTCGCCGATCGCGACGGTGTGGGCCATATCGACGCCGCACTCAACTGCCCAATCTAGCAGCTGGATGAGCTTGGACTCCTTGGTCACGGTGTCTGCCGCCAGCTTGCCGGTGAGCTTGCCGTCTACGACTTCCAGGCGGTTAGCCAGGCAAAAGTCGATGCCCGCGGCGGCCACGATCTTGTCGGCAACCTCGTGGAAGCCACCGCTTACCACGCCGACCTTCCAGCCCTTGCTATGCGCCGAGCGCACAAGCTCCAGCGCGCCGGGGGTAAATGTCGCACGCTCAAAGGTGCGCTCGAACACGCTCTCGTCCAGGCCGGCGAGCAGCCCCACGCGCTCCTCGAGCGCCTGCTTAAAGTCAAGCTCGCCGCGCATGGCGCGCTCGGTAATTTGCGCTACCTGCTCGCCCACGCCGGCCTCCTCGCCCAACAGGTCGATGACCTCCTGGTTGATGAGCGTGGAGTCGATATCCATAACGATGAGGCGTGCAGTCATGGCGGGCCTTTCCGAGTGCAGTTGTATTGGGGCACATTGTCGCACGCCGCACGCCTGTGCGACGGCCAGGCCGCGTCAATTGTTTCGTCTCCGTCAAGTCTTTGGGCAGGAGCTACTTTTTCGCGGCACATCGACACAGGTGCGATAAGATAGAACGCCATGTCTGGCTGCGCGGTTTACGCAGGCCGGGCAAATCTGTACGACGCCGCCCGGAACGACACGGGGCGGCACAGATCCATAAAGGAGGATCACTGGTATGAGCCAGACCCGTCCCATCGACGAGCATTCCATGCACACCCGTACCTGCGGCGAGCTTCGCCGCGAGAACGTGGGCGAAGAGGTCACCCTCACCGGTTGGGTGAGCCGTCGCCGCGACCACGGCGGCCTTATCTTCTGCGACCTTCGCGACCGTGAGGGCATCACGCAGCTCACCTTCGACCCCGAGCACTCCGACGGCGATGCCTTTAAGATCGCCGAGACCATGCGTCCCGAGTGGCCCATCAAGATTCACGGCGTCGTGCGCGCCCGTGGCGAGGAGACCACCAACACCAAGCTCGAGACCGGCGAGATCGAGGTTCTGACCGACCACGCCGAGGTGCTCAACACGTCCGTCACCCCGCCGTTCCAGATCGAGGACGGCATCGAGACCAGCGAGGACACCCGTCTGCGCTATCGTTATCTGGACCTCCGTCGTCCCGAGATGATGGCCAACCTCAAGCTGCGCTCCGATTTCACCTTTGCCATTCGCGAGGCGCTGCACAACCGTGAGTTCATGGAGGTCGAGACGCCCTCCCTGTTCAAGTCCACGCCCGAGGGCGCCCGCGACTTCATCGTCCCCAGCCGCATCCAGCCGGGTAACTTCTACGCCCTGCCGCAGTCCCCGCAGCTTCTGAAGCAGCTGCTCATGGTCGGTGGCGTCGAGCGCTACTACCAGGTTGCCAAGTGCTTCCGCGACGAGGACCTGCGCGCCGACCGTCAGCCCGAGTTCACCCAGGTCGATATCGAGATGTCCTTCGTGGACCAGAACGACGTCATGAGCGCGCTCGAAGAGGTCCTGTCCGATGCCTTCGGCCGCATGGGCGTCGAGATGCCCAGGCCGCTGCGTCGCATGGACTACTGGGAGGCCATGGACACCTATGGCTCCGACAAGCCCGATACCCGCTATGGCATGCACTTGGTCGACCTGACCGACATCTTCGCCAACTCCAAGTTCAAGGTCTTTGCGACTGCCGCGAACGAGGAGGGCTCTGTCGTTAAGGCCATCAACGCCAAGGGCGCCGGTGCCTGGGCTCGCGCCAAGATCGATAAGCTTGCCGGCGTGGCTTCCACGTTTGGCGCCAAGGGCCTGGCCTGGATCGCTTTCCGCGAGGACGGCTCCATCAACAGCCCCATCGTCAAGTTCTTCTCGGACGAGGAGATGGCCGCCCTGCGCGAGCGCATGGACGTCGAGCCCGGCGACCTTGTGATGTTCGCCGCCGGCCCGCGCCTGCTCTCCGACGAGATCCTGGGCGGCATGCGTTCCCACATGGCTAACGCGCTCGAGATCAAGCGCGAGGGCCACGACTTCCTGTGGGTCGTCAACTTCCCGCTGTTCCACTGGGACGAGGACCGCAAGGCTTACGCTGCCGAGCACCAGCCCTTCACCCTGCCGACCGAGACCGACATCGCCAAGATCGAGGCCAATCCGTTGGCAGCCGGTTCTTGCACCTACGACTTTGTCATGGACGGCTTTGAGGCCGGTGGCGGCGGTATGCGTATCCACAACGCCGAGATGCAGATGTCCATGCTCAAGCTCCTGGGCTTTACCGAAGAGCGCGCCGAGTCTCAGTTTGGCTTCCTCATGGAGGCGCTCAAGTTTGGTGCGCCCCCGATGGGCGGTTTTGCTCTGGGCCTGGACCGCGTGTGCATGCTGCTCACCGGTTCCGACTCCATCCGCGACGTCATGGCGTTCCCCAAGACGGCCAGCGGCTCCGACCTCATGTCGGGCGCCCCGAGTGCCGTTAGCGGCGCCCAGCTCAAGGACGTTAGCCTGCGCCTGATGTAGGCGAGCGGCTACATATTGCTTGCAACGAGGGAAGGACGCGCGCCTTCCCTCGTTTTTTATGCGCCGAGGTTGTGGGGGCATGGGATGGCCGGGCGTCGCGGAAAGTGCGTCCCGGAATCTGCGTCCAGAACGGGTCGCGCTTTCCCAAAGGGGGTCCTCTGGGAAAGCGCGACCCAGAATTCGGCAAAATAATGGGGCACAGTTTCCGGTTGAGCGGTCTAACGGAAACTGTGCCCCAGAATGAGCACTCAAAACGGGACAGGCTTTCCGCAACAACTGTCTGGCGGAAAGCCCGTCCCAGTTTCTTATAGCGAGTCTCTCTGAACGAGCTGCATGTGCATGACGGTGGTGGTTGGCTTGGCACCCTTGATCATGTCGAGCGCAATGTTGGCGGCCATGTGGCCTTCTTCGCGCAGGGGCTGGCGGACGGTCGTGAGCGCGGGGACGCAGCGCGTCGCAATCTCGTGATCGTCGAAGCCGACGACAGAAGCGTCCGCCGGAACGGATAGGCCTGTCTCGTTGAGCGCGGTGATGACGCCAGCCGCGATACGGTCCGATCCGCAGAGCACGCCATCGAAAGCAATCTCGCGCGCGAGGATCTGGTGCATGGCCTGATAGCCGTCTCCGCTGTTCCAGCCGGTATAGATAACGTTTGCGTCTGGGAGGTCTTCGCCCAAGACGGCGCGGTAGCCGCGCAGGCGGTCGACAACAGCGGGGTTGTCTTGCGGTCCCAACACGGCGACGATATCTTTGCGCCCGCGCTCTTTCATAGCGAGCGCTGCAAAGCGTCCGCCCTCTTCGTCGTCAGAGTAGACTGTCGAGAACACATCGCGATAGGGGTGGCCCTCGAGCTGGCCGCACAACACGGTGGGTACACCCAGCTCGCGCAGCACCTCGAGCAGCTCGCTGCCCTTGTAGGGGGAGACGTCGATCACGGCGTCGAACGAGCGGCGCTCAAAGTGCTCGCGTGCGCGGTTGCGCTCATGCGTAGAAGACGCCTGCAAGATAACGGGCAGATAGGACGACTCCGACAGTTCCTCGGTAATGCCGCTCAAAAACTCGCTATAGGTGGGGTCGCTGAAGAGTTCACTCAGGGGCTCGGTCACGAGCACGGCGATGATTTCCGTGCGCCCGACAGCGAGCGCTCGGCCACGAGCGTTGGGGACAAAATTGACTTCCTTGGCCGCCGCGCGGACGCGCTTTTTGGTTTCCTCGCTAATGCGGGGCGAATCGTTGAGGGCGCGCGATGCCGTGGAGCGCGACACGCCGGCAGCTGCGGCAACCTCGGCAAGCGTAGGTGCGGTGCGAACTGGTTGGGTCATGGCGTCTCCTGGAAAATGCGGTCGAAGTTGTCACTGATATGGGCTGGTGCGGATACAGCTTACTATAGTGCGCCTGAACAGCGTTCATGATATCCGGCCACTGGTGGCATTTCACGTTCAAGCTGCTGTTGAACATGGCTTGCACGGGCGGGGCATAGATGGGCGCGGCCGTTGTCCGCCGCCTGGGAATGCTGTTTTGCGCTGAGTTTCGATACGCAGGGTGACATAAGTGTCGTGGTTGTACAACCGGTTGCACCGTTAACCCGACCAAATCGACCGTTCAGCGGACAACCGGTTGCACAGTTTTTTGCATCGCCCGTAAGATAAGGACAACCGGTTGCACAAGAATCACTACGATGACGAAGGAGCATCACCATGGACGCCATTAACGATTGGGAAAACCAAGCGCTCACCCACAGGAACCGCCTGGCACCCCATGCGTACTTTATGGGCTACGAGACCGCCGATCTCGCCGCTACGTACAGCCGCGAGCTGTCGCGCGGATTTGTCCAGCTGTCCGGCTCGTGGCAGTTCCGCCTCTTTGAGGGCCCAGCTGCCGTCTCCAACGAGGAGCTCTCCACGTACAAGCCCGAGTGGGATCACGTGGAGGTTCCGCACCTGTGGCAGGTGGACGGCTATGGCAACCTTGCCTACACCGACGAGGGTTTCCCGTTCCCGGTGGACCAGCCGTTCGTTCCCTCCGACGACCCCACGGGCGTTTACCAGCGCATCGTCAACCTTCCCGCCATCCCCGCCGGCGCTCGCGAGATCATTCGCTTCGACGGCATCGAGAGCTATGGCGAGCTGTACGTCAACGGCCAGTTTATCGGCATGACCAAGGGCTCGCGTCTGTCCGCCGAGTTCGACGTGACCGACGCGCTCGTCGAGGGCGACAACCTGTTTGCGGTCAAGGTCCTGCAGTACAGCGATGGCAGCTATATCGAGGACCAGGATATGTGGTGGGCTTCGGGCATCTTCCGCGATGTGTACCTTATGCAGCGTCCCGCCGCGCACCTGGTCGACTTTAGGTTCCGCACGCACCGCGAGGGCGATGCCGCTCTGATCACGCTCGATACGGTGGCCGAGGGCGCTACCCGCGTCGTGTTTACGCTCAGCGATGGCGAGAACGTGGTCGCTACGGGCGAGTGCGTCGACGGCCATGCCGAGTGCAGCGTTGCCGATGCCCACTTCTGGAGCCCCGAGGACCCCTTCCTCTATGACCTTACGTTTGAGGTCTACGACGGTGACGAGGTCAGCGAGTACGTTCCGCATCGCCAGGGCCTTGCCGAGGTGACGGTCGAGGGCAATCATATCTACCTCAACGGCACCTACTTTAAGATGCATGGCGTCAACCGCCACGATCACGACGATCACAAGGGCCGCGCCGTGGGCCTCGATCGCATGCGCCGTGACCTGGAGCTCATGAAGCGACACAACATCAACGCGGTGCGCACCTCTCACTATGCCAATGACACGCGCTTCTACGAGCTGTGCGATGAGTATGGCATCATGCTGGTCGCCGAGACCGATATGGAGAGTCACGGCTTCGAGAATATCGGCAATATCGCCCTGGTCACCGACGACCCGGCATGGGAGCCGGCCTACGTCGACCGCATTGAGCGCCTGGTGATGCAGGAGCGCAACCACGCCTGCATCATTATGTGGTCGATGGGCAACGAGAGCGGCTATGGCTGCAACATCCGCGCGATGTACGCCAAGGCTCACGAGCTCGATGATCGTCCGGTCCATTACGAGGAGGACCGCAACGCCGATACCGTCGACGTCATTTCCACGATGTACTCCCGTGTGTCGCAGATGAACGACTTTGGTGAGCATCCGTTCCCCAAGCCGCGCATCAACTGCGAGTACGGCCACTCCATGGGCAATGGCCCCGGAGGCCTGTCCGAGTACCAGGAGGTCTTCGATCGCTGGGATTGCATCCAAGGCCAGTTTATCTGGGAATGGTGCGACCACGGTTTGGCTGCTGTGACCGAGGACGGCGTTGCTTACGATATGTATGGTGGCGACAACGGCGATTACCCCAACAACAGCAACTTCTGCATCGATGGCATGGTGTTCCCTTGGCAGCAGCCGAGCCCGGGCCTCACTGAGTATGGCCAGGTCATCTGCCCGGTTCGCATGGCTTATGACACCGAGGCGGGCGAGCTGACCGTCACGAACAAGCGCTGGTTTACTACCCTCGAGGATGTCTGCCTGTCGGCGGAGACCCTGGTAGACGGCGATGTAGTGTGCCGCAAGACGCTTATGCCCGGCGCGGTGGCTCCCGGCGAATCCGTCCAGCTGCCACTGGTGATTCGCGAGGCCGCGGTAGGCGAGACCCTGCTGACCGTGTGCGCCTACACCATGGCGGCTCACGCCTGGTGCGAGCCGATGTTCCAGCTGGGCGCAAGCCAGTTTGCCATCGCAAACCATCCGGCGCCGGCCATCGCCGCCCCCGCTCGTCCTGAGCTTACGGTCGAGGAGACCGAGCAGGAGATCCGCATTCACTCCCTCAACGGCGAGCTGACCTTCAGCAAAGTCAACGGTACCGTGAGCGAGTGGAAGGCATCCGGCCGCGACGTAATGGCCTCTGGTCCCCAGGTTGGTTTTTGGCATCCGCTCGTCGACAACCACGCTCAGGAGTATGACTCCCTGTGGAAGGACAACTTCATCGATGTGATGCAGACGTCTACCCGCAAGGTTTCTTGGAAGCAGGACGGCAATGCGGTCGTCGTTACCGTGAGCCAGCGTATCGCTCCTCCCGTCCGCGCGTTCGGCATGCGCGTCGAGCTCGTCTACACCGTGCTTCCGAGCGGTCGCGTCGACCTCAAGGTTTCCGGCGAGCCCTACGGCGATTACTCGGATATCATCCCGCGCATCGGCATCTCCTTCGAGGTCCCCGGTTGCAATCGTGCCGTCGAGTGGTATGGCCACGGCCCGGGCGAGAACTATCCGGACTCGCTGCGCGCCAACCCGGTCGGTCATTACCGCACTACGGTCGACGACATGTTCACGCCCTACGTTATGCCTCAGGACTGCGCCAACCGTGAGGGTACCCGCTGGGTTGCCCTGCGCTCCAGTCACGGTGACGGCGTGTTGGTGACTCGTCCGGCTGATGCCGCCTCCAACCCGTTCTCGTTCTCGGCATGGCCCTATAGCTGCGAGGCAATCGATAACGCCAAGCACGTCTACGACCTTGTCAAGGGCGATACGGTCACGGTCAACATCAACGACCAGCTGCTCGGCCTTGGCTCGAACTCTTGGGGTTCCGAGGTGCTCGATTCCTATCGCACCCGTTTTGAGAGCTTCAGCTTTGAGGTGTCCCTGCGACCGCTGACGTCTGCCGATCTGGCTCAGGCGCTGGCACCCATTAAGGAGGCATAAGCCATGCATGTCTTTAACTCGCGCGCCGATTTCGACGCTCAGATGAAGTCCGTCAAGAAGTGGATGCGCACCGGCCAGGCGCTCGATGGCGTTGCCGACCTACAGCACGACGTGGCTTACTCCATCGGCGACTCGTTGGTTTACTGGTGGGTCTATTCCCGCGAGGCCGCAACCGCCGACCTGGTCGGTCACCGTCGCTACCATGCCGTGCTCGCTCCGCTCGACGGCGGCCTGACCGTCGAGGTCGCCCCCAAGGCAGGCCTCACCTGCACCCGCGCTTACAGCGATATCGATGATCGCGAGCGCTTTGAGGGGGCGGGGGAGACCGTGACGATTCCCGCCGGCGGCGTTGCCGTCGTCGAAATTGACGAGGCCTACCGTGTCGTGGCCGATGCCGCGGATTCCCGCGTCGTGGTACTGCACGTGACGGTCGAAGGTTATTCCTTCCCCAACAAGTAGTATTCGTCCGTTTGGACGTTTGCTTTGCGCCGTTAAGGGGGATGGCTTTGTTGACTCCCTTTTCCCCATTCCCCTTAGCAGGTGCGCCGTCCGTGTTCGCACTTGCAGCTCGGACGGGTTTAGATGACATTTAATAGATGATTGGGAGGGCTTATGAGCTCTGAAAAACGAGGAACGATCGGTTCGTTCGCTCTGCTGGGCATGACGGTCGCCGCCGTGTTCGGTATCAAGAACATCATCAACAACAACGCGGCCATCGGCTTGGCAGCTGCGCCGTCGTTCTTCTTCGCCACGCTTTTGTACTTTGTCCCCTATACCCTGGTTACCGCCGAGTTCGTCGGCCTCAACAAGGACTCCGAGTCTGGCGTGTACGCATGGGTTAAGACCTCGATGGGTGGTCGCTGGGCGTTTCTGACGGCGTTTAGCTACTGGTTCGTCAACCTGTTCTACTTCGCGTCCGTCCTGCCCAATGTCATCATCTACGCGAGCTACGTGTTCTTTGGTGCCAATGCCGAGCTTTCGCAGCTGTGGATCACCATTATCGAGATCGTCGTCTTTGCTATCGCCACGTGGGTGTCGACTAAGGGCGCTAAGTGGATCGGCTCCATTTCGTCCTTTGGTTCGACTGCGGCTCTCGGCCTGACCGCTGTGTTCATCCTGCTGTCCCTGGCCGCTGCATTTGGCGGCGTCGAGTTCGCTACGGCTCCTACTCCGGCTAACATGGCTCCCGACACGAGCAGCTTCGCCACTACGTGGGGTTTCTTCGGCACGCTTGTCTGGATCATCCAGGGCGTGGGCGGTGCTGAGTCCGTCGGCGTGTTCCTTAACGACCTTAAGGGCGGCGTCAAGGCCTTCGTGCGTACCGTCGTTGTTGCAGGCCTCACCATCGGCCTTCTGTATGCAGGCGCTTCGCTGCTGGTTAACCTGTTCATCCCCGAGGGCAGCGTTGCCATCTCCACCGGTATCTTCGACGTATTCGGCGCTGTCTTTGCCCACTTTGGCATTCCCATGGAAGTGTCCACGCGCGTCATCGGCTTGATCCTTCTCGCCGCTACGCTGGGCTCCCTCATGATGTGGACCTCCGCTCCCATCAAGGTGTTCTTCACCGAGATCCCCAAGGGCGTCTTTGGTAGTAAGATTGTCGAGCTTAACGAGCATGGCATTCCCGCCCGCGCCGCTTGGCTGCAGTTCGCCATCGTCGTCCCCATCCTGATCATCCCAGCCCTGGGCTCTGGCAACCTCGACGACCTGCTCATGATCGTCACCAACATGACGGCTGCCACCGCTCTGCTCCCGCCGCTGCTGATTCTGCTTGCCTACTTTATGCTGCGCAAGAACTTCGACGCTGCTCCCCGTGGCTTCCGCATGGGTTCGCGTCCCTTTGGCCTGGTCGTCGCTGCGTTCCTGCTCGTAGTCTTCTGCTTCGTGCTTATCTGCGGCACCATTCCGCTCGATCAGCCGCTGTGGCTGACGCTGGTTTACAACGTTGGCGGCGTGGTTGTCTTCCTGGGTCTTGCCGTGATCTGGTACAACCGCTACATCAACCGTCTGCGCGAGACCGATCCCGAGGCCGCCGAGAGCGAGCTGCGCCCCTCCGTCCTCGACATGATGGAGTAGCGGCTAGGATTAATCTACGGCTGTGGAATAAATCGATTCCCTTTCCTAAGGAGGGGCCTTACGAGGCTCCTCCTTTTGTGTTTTGGGGCACGGTTTTGGATCCTGTGGGCAAAAAATGCCAAATATGAGTACTGTTGCAAAATGAGTGCCATATCTATCGGCCGGTTTTGAGCAAAAATGGGCTCAAAATCAATTTATCTAACCCCCTTGAAGGGAGTTTGATGGCTTTCAGCCTCTTCGAATCGCTCAAAGTAGGCAATTTGCTCTCGATTTTGCTGCTACTAAATTGGTGACAGTACTCATATTTGCCACTTTTTGACCACGGGGTATCCGGAGGGGCTCTCGACAAGCATCTAACGGTACAATAACTACCACGTGGCTGGGTTTGCCAGCCGAATGAGCGATACCGCGGGAGGGGACATGGTCGAGTTTACAAAGACGATTAAAGATCCGTTGGGACTGCATGCCCGCCCGGTTGCGCTGCTCTACGACATCATTGCCAAACATCGTAGCGACGTGTCGGTCAGCATCGGCGACCGCCATACCGACGGTCGCGACGTGATGGGCCTCATGGCTCTCTACGGCGAGTGCGGCGAGGACATCATCTTCCGCGTTTCGGGCGTGGATGAGGCCTCCTGCGTCACGTCGATCAGAAACCTCTCCCTCTAAACGCAACAATGTGACAAAGGGGCTGTCCCCTTGTCACACCTGTTTCATATGGGAAACTTTTTCGAAAACTGAATAGGGACCCTTTCCAAAAAGTTAACCACGTGCTAGTTTACTGTAGCGAACATAGACGTGGTTAACTTTTGCTGCGTCGATGTTGAGGACGAACTGACGTTAGGAGCACACTCATGTCTTGCGGACCGCAGATGCCGGCCATGCCGCTTTCGATGGTGAAAGCGGGCGAAACCGTGCACGTGTCTCGTGTAAAGGGCAATGAGGACATGAAGCACCACCTCAAGGACCTCGGCTTTGTCGAGGGCAGTGAGGTTCACGTGGTGAGCTCGAGTGGCGCCAATATCATCGTCACCGTGCTGGGCGCACGCTTTGGTATCGATACCAAGGTCGCCATGCACATCATGACCGTCGGTTAGTCCGCAGCATTTCATTAAAACCGAAAGGGGGACAAGAGGATGAAGACGTTGGGTGACGTTAAGGTGGGCGAGAGCTCTACCATCGTCAAGCTTCACGGCGAGGGCGCGCTTCGCCGTCACCTTATGGACCTGGGCCTCATCAAGGGCACTTCGTTCAAGGTCGTTAAGGTTGCACCGCTCGGAGATCCGGTCGAGATCAACGTGCGCGGCTACGAGCTTTCCATCCGCAAGGAGGAGGCTGCCGTCGTCGAGGTCCAGTAAGGGCCCGCGGCAACTATTTATGCAGATAAAGTTAGGTTTTTCTAACTTAAATTTGCAATGTTGAAGCACATTATCCAGCCCGTGCGGAGAAAGCAGCGCGGGCACACAAGGAAGAAGGATTGAATGGCGGATTCTCAGATCCATGTCGCGCTGGCGGGTAACCCCAACTGCGGCAAGACCACGCTTTTCAACCTGATCACCGGCGCCAACGGCTACGTTGGCAACTGGCCCGGCGTCACGGTTGAGAAAAAGGAAGCCAAGCTCCTGAGTGACAAGAACGTCACGATTACGGACCTCCCCGGCATCTACTCGCTTTCCCCCTACAGCCCCGAGGAGCAGTGCTCGCGCGACTACCTCATGAGCGGCGAGCCCGATGTGGTCGTCCAGGTTGTCGATGCCACCAACCTCGAGCGCAACCTATACCTGGCGCTTCAGGTCATCGAGACCGGCCTGCCTGTGGTCGTCGCCCTCAACATGGCCGACTTGGTCGAGAAGAACGGCGACAAGATCGACACGGACAGGCTCTCCAAGAAGCTCGGCTGCCCGGTCATGATGATCTCGGCCCTTAAGAACAAGGGTATCAAGGAGCTGTTCGAGCAGGTTAAGAAGTCTGCTGCTTCCAAGGGCCAGGTGCCGGAGCACAAGTTCGATTCCTCCATTGAGGATGTCCTGACGCACATCGAGAACAACCTGCCGGCGAGCGTTCCCGCCAACAAGCGTCGCTACTACGCTGTCAAGCTGTTTGAGCGTGACGCGGACGCCTGCAAGCTTATCAACCTCACCAAGGAGAAGGCCGCTCGCGTTGAGCAGCTGGTTGCCCAGTGCGAGCAGGATTGCGACGACGACGCCGAGTCCATCATCACCGGCGAGCGCTATGGCGTCATTGCCCACATCATCGACGAGTGCATGACCAAGGCTCCTGCCAAGATGAGCACCTCCGAGAAGATCGACCGCGTGGTTACCAACCGTATCCTGGGCCTGCCGATCTTTGTGGTCATCATGTTCTGCGTGTACTACATCGCCGTTTCTACCCTGGGCGGCACGGTGACCGACTTCACCAACGACCAGCTCTTCGGCACCGACGGTTGGTACGTGCTCGGTCAGGGTCGCGATGCGTATGATGCGGCTGTCGAGGCTGTGGGTGAGGACGCTGCCGATTCGATTGACCCGGCGGAGTACGGCCCCTATGTCCCGGGTATCACCACCGTGGTGCACGACGCCCTCGTGGCGGGCGGCACCGAGGACGGTGGCCTGGTCGATTCGCTGGTCTGCGATGGTATCGTCGGCGGCCTGGGCGCCATCTTTGGCTTTGTGCCGCAGATGTTCCTGCTCTTTGTGATGCTGTCTTTCCTGGAGGACTGCGGCTACATGGCGCGCGTCGCCTTCATCATGGACCGCGTGTTCCGCCGCTTTGGCCTGTCCGGTAAGTCGTTCATCCCGATGCTCGTGTCCTCGGGTTGCGGCGTCCCCGGCGTCATGGCCACCAAGACCATCGAGAACGAGAAGGACCGCCGTATGACGGTCATGACCACCACGTTTATTCCCTGTGGCGCTAAGCTGCCGATCATTGCCCTGCTCATGGGTTCCATCATCGGCGATTCTTCCACCACCGCCGCGTGGATCAGCCCGCTCTTCTACTTCCTGGGCGTCTTTGCCGTCATTGCTTCGGGCCTCATGCTCAAGAAGACCAAGCTCTTCGCCGGTCGCCCGACGCCGTTTGTTATGGAGCTTCCTGCCTACCACTTCCCGGCGATCCGTTCTTGGGCGCTGCACGTGTGGGAGCGCTGCTGGGCCTTTATCAAGAAGGCCGGTACGGTCATCTTCGCGTCCACCGTCGTCGTTTGGTTCCTCTCCAACTTTGGCAGCTACAACGGTTCCTTTGGCTTCCTGCCTGCGATGGACGGCATCCCCGAGGAGTTCATGGATTACTCCGTGCTCGCCATGCTCGGCAACCTGGTCGCTTGGATCTTCGCCCCGCTCGGCTTTAGCACCTGGCAGGCCACCGCGCTGACCGTCTCCGGCCTCGTGGCTAAGGAGAATGTCGTCGCTACCGCCGGCTCGCTGCTCTCCGTCGCCGATGCTGGCGAGACCGACCCGAGCCTGTGGACCGCGTTTGCGGGCATGTTCCCCACCATGGGTGCTTGCGTGGCCTTTGGTGCCTTCAACCTGCTGTGCGCTCCGTGCTTTGCCGCCATGGGCACTATCCGCAACCAGATGGACTCCGGCAAGTGGACCGCGATTGCCATCGGCTACGAGTGCGCCTTCGCTTGGGTGATCGGCCTGTTCATCAACCAGTTCTACAACCTGTTTGTGTTGGGCCAGTTTGGTATTTGGACGATTGTAGCCATCGTGCTGCTGGTTGCGATGCTCTTCCAGATCTTCCGTCCCATGCCCAAGCATGCATGGACCGACGAGGACGAGACCAACACTGCTTCCGCCGCAGTTTCCGCTTAAGTCCGAATAAGGATTAGCCCCTTTCCACGAGCCCGGGTGTCCCAGCGACACTCGGGCTTTTTGGTGAGGGAGATGTGGCGTTTCCGCAGATAAAACCGACCAAAATATACCTGTCCCTTTTTGGCAGGTGGAGAATGGGGTAAAGTAAGTGGTGGTTAACTAGAGGAGGCTTGCTATGGCACCTATCGATATTGTTGTACTGGCTGTTATCGGCATTGCGTTTGTCGCCGTGTGCGTGCGCATTTATCGCAAGGGCACCTGCGCCGACTGCGCTCAAGGTGGCGTTTGCACAGGACATTGCTCCAACAAAAAGACCTGCGCCGCACTTAAGGGCGTAGACAAAATCGCCGAAGACTTGGGCCGCGGTATCAAATAAAGGTCCAGGCACCCAAGCGTCCCGCGAGCATCCGTTCGCGGGGCGCTTTGCACATTTGGGGGAGAGCGCGGCGAGTTGAAGAGTGATTTTGGGGTATCGTTACCTGTACTGTTAATTGGCAACTTATCTATAACGGAGTAACCCCATGAGCGCTCGCGTAACCATGAAGGACATAGCCGCCGAGCTTGGCGTTTCCATCAATACCGTGCATAAGGCCCTGACGGGCAAGGCCGGCGTGAGCGAATCCGTGCGTGCCAAGGTGAATGCCAAGGCCGAGGCCATGGGCTACCATCGCAACACAAGTGCCTCAAGCCTGCGGCGCAAGGATATCAACCTGGTGTTTTGCCTGCCCCGCGCATCGCGCGAGGGGGCGTACTTTTTCCGTTACCTTTGGGAAGGCTGCAACCGCTTTGAGCAGGAGGTCATCGATCAGGGCATTACGGTTGAGCGCGTAGAATTTGGCGTGGGCGGCTACGCCGATGCGCTCGAGCAGATTGATGAGCGTCTGCAGGTAGGCGAGAAGATTGACGGTCTGCTTGCCTATGTTCCGGGCGATGACCGTGCAACCGAACTCTTGAGGCAGATTGCCGAGGCGGGTGTGGCGATCGAGCTCGTCGACGGCGACCGACCGCACCTCGATCGCCTGGGTGCCAGTCTGGCGGACTATTCCGCGGCGGGCAGTCTTATGGCAGAGCAGGCGGCTAACCTGGTCCACGCTTCTGGGGCTGACGCCCGCGTGCTCCTGTTGGCGGGCGACCCTTATACCGACTCGCACTATCTGACCGCCCGCGCCTTTCATAATTACCTGCGCGAGCACGATATTCCATGGCGGGTTGAGGACCTTGCCGGTGCCCATGCGCAAGTCAAACAGCTCGAGCGCGAGCTTGAGCAGCGCTTGAGTGCGCCGGATGCTCCCGAGCTCATCTGTAGCGTTTTTGCCGTTGGTTCCGAGGTGGTCGCTGACGCGCTTGTTTCGAGCGGCAAGGCCGGCAAGGTCATGGTGATCGGCAACGACCTGTTCCCCGAGAGCGCCCTGGCCTTACGCCGTGGCATTTTTACCAATATCGTCTATAAGGACCCGGTGAGCTTGGCCTACCGTGGTGCCAAGACCTTGGGCGAGTATTTGCTGTGGGGTAAAACTCCGGCGGAGCCCGTGCAGAAGGGTGCTGTGGAGATGGTGTTTGCCAGCAACGTCGACCGCTACTGCGAGCTTGCGGGAATTTAGCCGTTTGGTCAGGTACCCCCTCTTGCGACGTGCATTTTTTGGAGTATTCAGCAATGGCGTGTTCCGAAAGAGGCTCAGAACGACTGTTTTAAGTGCCTCCGATGGCGTAAATCGCCATCGGAGGCACTTTTTTATGCCGATCGGGCGCGATATGCGCATCAAATAGGGCGTCGAGGACGGTGCGCAGTACGCCCCGATGCTGAATATTCCCAAAAATGTACGCCGAGACATGACCCACCTGAGCAAAAACGCCCAGGTTCGGTGTTCGGGGACGTTAGTCCATCCGCAATGCATGCGTGTCACGGCTCCAACAACCGTTGAACGGACAAAATCGACCGTTCACCCCATGGTGGTTAGGTGAACGTTCACCTTTTAAGTCGCAATGAATTAGTATAGTGAACGTTCACCTAGAGGATAACGAGCGCATCGTGCGCCCGCTCCGCCAACAAAGGGGTTGTTTGATGAAAAACTTCATGGACGATCAGGATTTCCTGCTGAGCACCAAGACCGGCGAGGAGCTGTTCCACAACTTTGCCGAGGGCATGCCCATCGTCGACTACCACTGCCACATTTCTCCCAAGGAGATCTGGGACGACAAGCGTTTTGAGAACATCACCGAGGTTTGGCTGGGCGGTGACCACTACAAGTGGCGCCTGATGCGTGCCAACGGCGTCGACGAGCGCTTCATTACCGGCGATGCCCCTGCTCGCGAGAAGTTTCAGAAGTGGGCCGAGACCCTGGGCCGTTGCGTGGGCAACCCCGTCTTTGAGTGGAGCCACCTGGAGCTTAAGCGTTACTTTGGCTACGAGGGCGTCCTGAACGGCAAAACCGCTCAGGAGGTCTGGGACCTTGCCAACGCCAAGCTCGCCGAGGCCAGCTTTACCTGCCGCAACCTCATCAAGCAGTCCAACGTCCGCATGATTTGCACTACCGACGACCCCGCCGACAGCTTTGAGTGGCACAAGAAGATTGCCGCCGACGACAGTTTTGACGTTCAGGTCGTTCCCGCCATGCGCCCCGATGCCGCCCTGCGCATCGAGCGTGGCCAGGAGTTCGCCGACTACTGCAAGCATCTCTCCGAGGTTGCCGGCATTGAGATCAGCGACTTCGAGGGCATGAAGGCCGCCATCTCCAAGCGCTACGACGTCGCCCATGAGCTGGGCTGCCGCGCTTCCGACCACGCGCTCGACTACGTTATGTACGCTCCGGCTACCGCCGACGAGATCGAGGCCATCTTTGCCAAGGGCCTTGCCGCCGAGCCGCTTACCGAGGACGAGGTCCTCAAGTACAAGACGGCCTTTATGCAGTTCGTCGCCGGCGAGTATGTCCGCCTTGGCTGGGCCATGCAGCTGCACTTTGGCTGCAAGCGTGACAACAACCGCGCTATGTTCGCCAAGCTCGGTCCCGATACCGGCTACGACTGCATCTCCAACTACACGCCGTCCGACCAGCTGGCCGATTTCCTCAACTCCATCCAGGAGGCCACGGGTCTGCCCAAGACCATTCTGTACAGCCTGAACCCCATCGACAACACCATGATCGATACCGTGATGGGCTGCTTCCAGGAGGCTCCGACCGCCGGTAAGATCCAGAACGGCTCTGCCTGGTGGTTCAACGACAACGAGATCGGTATGCGCGAGCAGCTCACGGCTCTGGCTAACGAGGGCGTGCTGGGCAACTTTGTGGGCATGCTTACCGATTCCCGCTCCTTCCTGTCCTACCCGCGTCACGAGTACTTCCGTCGCGTGCTGTGCGGCGTGATCGGCGAGTGGGTCGAGCAGGGCAAGTATCCGGCCGACATGGAGCTGCTGGGAGCCATCGTGCGCGACATCAGCTACAACAACGCGGTCCGCTACTTTGGCTTTGACCTGGATACCGTCGAGGCCTAAACCCGCATCGAATCACACCGAACTCGGGAGCGCCGTTGCCACACGCGGCGCCCCCGTTTTGCCTGCACGCTAACGGCTATCTAAGGAGAGACATAGATGGAGAACATCAGCTACGAGACGCTCGAGAAGATCGGCTACAAGGGCTACCTGCTGCCCAAGGACGCGCCCGAGAAGGTTTTGCAGTTTGGCGAGGGCAATTTCCTGCGCGCCTTTGTCGACCGCTTCTTTGACATGGGCAACGAGGCAAGCGGCTGGAACGGCAAGGTTGTCATGGTGCAGCCCATCAGTGGCGCCTTTGGCTTTGCCGATGGCATCAATGCCCAGGACGACCTGTACACCGTGCTGGTGCGCGGCAAGGAGAACGGCAACACGGTCGACGAGTCTCGTGTGATCAGCGCCTGCAGCCGCTGCCTCAATCCGTATCGCGAGGACGACTACCGCGCCATGATGGAGGTCGCCGTCTCCGACGATTTGGAGATTATCGTCTCCAACACCACCGAGGCCGGCATTGCCTACGATCCGTCTTGCAAGGCCGACGACATGCCGCCCGCGAGCTTCCCCGCCAAGCTTGCCCAGGTGCTCCACACCCGCTGGGCCGCCGGCAAGCCGGGCGTCATCGTGCTCGCCTGCGAGCTCATCGACCATAATGGCGAGGAGCTGCTGCGCATCATGAACCAGTACGTGAGCGACTGGGGCTGGGAGGACGAGTTTGCGCAGTGGATGGCCAACGACTGCACCGTCTGCACCACGCTCGTCGACACTATCGTCCCCGGCCGCATCCGCGACCCCAAGGAGGTCGCTGCCGTGGCCGAACGCCTGGGCTACGAGGATCCCTTCCTGGCCGTGCGCGAGCCCTTCCAGATGTGGGGCATCCAGGGCGACGAGTCGCTTGCCGAGAAGCTTCCCTTCGTGAAGGCCGGCCTGCCGGGTGTCTTTGTGACCCCCGATGTCACCCCGTACAAGAAGCGCAAGGTCCGCATCCTCAACGGCGCCCACACCGCCTTTGTTCCGGGCTCCTGGGTTGCCGGCTTTGACATCGTGCGCGATTGCATGCACGACGAGACCGTCCGTGGCTTCATGAACACCATGCTCTACGACGAGGTCATCCCGACGCTTGCCGCCGACCTGGACGTCGAGGACTGCAAGGCCTTTGCTGCCGCCGTCGAGAACCGCTTCGACAACCCGTTTATCGACCACGCGCTGCTCTCCATTTGCCTCAACTCAACCGCCAAATGGCGTGCTCGCGACCTGCCCACGCTCAAGGACTATGTTGCCGAGACCGGCAACCTGCCCAAGTGCCTGGCGACGAGCCTCGCTACGCTCATTGCCTTCTATACGCAGGAGCTCGTTGCTCGCGAGGGTGACGGCCTGCACCTGCGCCGCGCCGACGGCACCGAGTACACCGCTCAGGACGATGCCTTCGTGCTCGACTTCTACGCCGCCCACGCCGGTGCAGACGATGCCGAGCTGGTGCACGACGTGCTCAGCAACGAGCAGATGTGGGGCGAGGACCTTACGCAGATCGCCGGCCTTGAGGAGTTTGTCGTCAACGCGCTTGCCGTTGTGCGCGCCGAGGGCGCCAAGCAGGCCTTCGCCATCGCCCAGGCCTAAATCCTTCTGTGCGCGCGCCGGGCAACTGGCGGGCGCCCGCTGACTTCTGCTCAACCTGTAGGGTTAGGACCATTTGTAATGAACACTATCCAGATCAATCCGGCCGATAACGTGATCGTCGCGCTGTCGCCGCTTGCCAAGGGCACCGCCGTCGCGGTTCCCGGGGTGGGCGAGGTCGTTGCCGCGGAGGATATTCCGCAGGGCCACAAGATGGCCGTGCGTGCCATTGCGGCGGGGGAAGACGTCGTCAAGTACGGTCTTCCTATCGGTCACGTGACGGGCGACATCCAGCCCGGTCAGTGGCTTCATACGCATAACGTCAAGACCAACCTTTCGGGCGAGGTCGAGTACGCTTACAACCCGACGCATCCGGTCGTTGAACTGGTTGAGCCCGAGACCTTTATGGGCTTCCGCCGCGCTGACGGCCGCGCCGCCACGCGCAACGAGCTGTTGATCATTCCCACGGTCGGCTGCGTCAACGAGGTCGCACGTGCCATGTGCGAGCAGGCTCAGGATCTGGTCGAGGGCTCGCTGGAGGGCGTTTACTACTTCCCGCATCCCTTTGGCTGCTCGCAGACCGGTGCCGACCATGCCCAGACGCGCCGTCTGCTGGTGGCGCTCTCGCGTCACGCAAACGCTGCGGGTGTGCTGTTCCTGTCCCTCGGTTGCGAAAACTGCACGCACCAGCAGGTACTCGACGAGCTCGGTGACTTCGATCGCGAGCGCGTTCGATTCCTCGCCTGCCAGGATGTAGCCGACGAGCAGGTCGAGGGTCACAAGATCCTGTCCGAGCTTGCCGACCTGGCCAAGCAGGCCAAGCGTGAGCCCATTCCTGCCTCCGAGCTGGTCATTGGCCTTAAGTGCGGCGGCTCTGACGGTCTTTCGGGCATTACCGCCAACCCCACGATCGGTCGCGTGAGCGATATGGTTGTCGCCCGCGGCGGCACGTCGGTGCTCACCGAGGTTCCCGAGATGTTTGGCGCGGAGAGCATTCTGCTCGATCGCTGTGAGAGCCAGGACGTCTTTAACGCAGCTGCCGACATGCTCAACGGCTTTAAGGACTACTTTATCAGCCACGGCGAGGTCGTCTATGAGAACCCGAGCCCCGGCAACAAGGATGGCGGCATTACCACGCTCGAGGACAAGAGCTGCGGCTGCGTGCAAAAGGGCGGATCTGCCCCCATCGTCGACGTGCTGCCGTATGCCGGTCAGGCTACCAAGCATGGCCTGAACATGCTGTGCGGCCCGGGTAACGACATGGTATCCACCACGGCCCTGACGGCTGCCGGCTGCCACGTAATCCTGTTCTCGACCGGCCGCGGCACGCCGTTTGGCGCACCGGCGCCTACACTCAAGGTGTTCACCAACCAGCGTCTGTGCGACCACAAGGCCAACTGGATGGACTTTAACGCCGGCGTGGTCGCCACGGGCGAGCGTACGCTCGACGAGGCTGCCCACGACCTGTACCAGCTGGTGCTAGAGACGGCGAGCGGCAAGCTTACGAGTGCCGAGCGCCGCGGCTGTCACGAGATCAGCATCTGGAAGGACGGCGTCTGCCTGTAGCGGTAAATGGGTTCGCATAGGGCGCTATTGACCATGGCCCCGTCGGGAGTGTTCCCGGCGGGGCCATGTTTGTTCTGTCTGTTCGGGCGTGTCTTCCTGAGGGTACGGGAGCGGCGAAAACAATAAACGTTCACCTAATCGACCTCAAATTTAAACCCACTCAATACCCATGTAATCGTGATTTTTTTCAAGTCAGATGTCCGTTTAACGGCAAAAAACGACCGTTCAAGGATAATATACAAGTGAACGTTCACCTATCATACGCAATCGCGCATAATCTAGCTAAACGTTCACCCTACGAGTGGGCGATATGCAGACAGACATCGGTATGGACTCCAATGTCTTGTTACAAGACAATCGAGAAAAGAGAGGGAGCTCGATGACTAACAAGATCGGTAAAAAGCGCAAGATCACATTCTGGACGCGCTTGGGCTTTGGTATGGGCGGCATGCTCAACTCCGGTGCCCTGAGCTTTACGCACAGCTACATGGTGCTGTTCCTGTCCACGGAGTGCGGTCTGTCCGCAGGCGAGGCTGCGCTGATCAGCTCGTTCGCCATCTATCTCAACGCCATTCTGTGCCCGCTCATGGGCTTTGTGGCCGATAACTTCTACGCTACCAAGATCGGCCGCATCTTTGGCCGCCGCCGTTTCTGGATTTTGCTGGCTATCCCGATGATGGTCGCCGAGCCGCTCATCTTTGTGGCTACGCCGTTTGGTTTCCCGTACTACTTTGTGTTGTACCTGATCTACAACGTCGCGTACACGTTCTGCACCGCCAACCTGTCGCCGCTTACCATCGAGATGACCGATGACTTCAAGGAGCGTACGTACCTCACCGGCTACAAGCACCTCTTTGGTAACGCCGCCGGCTTCCTGATGGCAGCACTCGTCGGCTTTGGCTTTGGCACCTTCGGCGAGACCAACCCGTTCAGCTACTTCATTATTGCTACGATTAACGCTTCGGTCATGGCAATCTCGCTGCTGTGCGTGTACCTGTCCACGTGGGAGCACACCCCCGAGGAGGTCGCTCAGGAGAAGATCGAGAGCGTCGGCGAGGGTATCAAGAAGTTTTTCATCGACGTTATCTCTACCTTCCGCAACAAGTCCTTCCGCAAGGTCCTGTATGCGCAGGTCTCCACGAAGCTCGCCGCTGCCTGCTGGTCTGCGTGCCTGTCCTTCTTCATCGTCTACTGTCTGCAGATTCCTAAGTCCTACGAGTCCGTGATGGAGATGCCCGGCAAGGTTGTCGCTATCGTCTGCACCGCCATCTGGGTTGCCCTCATGGCCAAGAAGGGCTTCCACAAGTCTTGGTACCTGGCAAACGTCGGTTGCGGCGTGCATCATCGCCTACAACTACTTCGCCTTTGGTCAGATTAACGGCACCTCCACGGTCGCCATCGCCATGATCGCCTACCCCATCATCTTCGCCATCTGGAAGTTCTTCTACGTTGGCTTCCAGTATCTGCCCGATGTTCTGCTCAACTACATCCCCGATGTCGATGAGCTCATCACCCTGCGTCGTCGCGAGGGCATCTACAGCTCCGCACAGCAGCTCTGCCAGCAGATCGCCCAGGCTGTTGCCGTCAACGTATGGGCTATCGTCCTTGCTGCCTCCGGCTTCATTCAGACCGCCGGCAACAGCGACGCCGTGACCCAGCCCGCCACCGTGCCTCTGTACATCTGCGGCTACATGCTCATCGGCTGCGCCGGCTTCTTCCTGCTCGCGGCCGTCCTTGCCCGCGGCATCAAGATTGACAAGGAGCAGTGCGACATCCTTTGCGACGAGATCCACCGTGTCAAGGAGGGTGGCAAGATGGCCGACGTCAAGCCCGAGGTCAAGGCGCTTTGCGAGGAGCTCTCCGGCTTTAAGTACGAGGACTGCTTCGCCCACAACAATGTTGGCTTCCAGGACGGCAGCGTAATTCCCGCCGAGTAGGGCAGGCGCATCGTCCAAACCACAGGGCCGTGCCACCGGAGATCCACCGGCGGGTACGGCCCTTTTTTAAAAACGAGTAGTATGAACTTCTGATTACATTTGAGGGAGAGACCCATGGAGACGAACGTTATCTGGCGCAATGCCCGCGCGGCTGTTATCGAGCTCGACGATGGCGGCTACTTTACCTGTGCCGATACGTGGGAGATCTTTGTCAACGATGAGCCCGCCGGTACCACGAATACGGTCGAGACCTATGTCGATGGCCTGACCCCCGGCAAGCGCAACCTGATCCGCTTTGTCTGCGGCGAGCGCGAGTTGAGCGTAGGCGTCACCACGCCGGCGGAGCCCTTTACCATCAACGTTCGCGACTGCGGAGCCAAGGGCGATGCCGAGCACGATGACACCACCAACATTCAGGCTGCCATCATGGCCTGCCCCAAGGGCGGGCGCGTGCTGATCCCCGCCGGCAACTACCGCATCAAGTCCCTCTTCCTTAAGAGCAATATCAACATCGAGCTTGCCGAGGGCGCGGTGCTGCTGGCCCGTCACGACCGCGCGGCGCTTGCCTACATTCCGGGCACGGTCACGGGCGACGAGGGCGCCGGGTATGCCGGCACCGACATGCTGCCCCTGGGCCGCTGGGAAGGCGAGAGCTTTTCGACCTACTGTTCGACCTTTACGGGCCTGAGCGTGCACGACGTGTGCATCTATGGCCGCGGCGCCATCGACGGCCAGACCGATTTTGCCGAGGACAACTGGTGGAACAAGGACTTTAAGAACATCTTCCGTCCCGAGGAGGGCCGCGAGGTCGCCCGCCCGCGCATGATCTTCCTGTCCGAGTGCGAAAACGTGAGTCTTGCCGGCTTTACCGTGCGCAACAGCCCGGCGTGGAATATCCATCCCATTCTGTGCGAGCACGTCGATGCCCTGTGCCTGTCCATCGAGGGTCCCAAGAACTCCCACAACACCGACGGTTTCGATCCCGAGAGCTGCGGTTTTGTCCGCATCCTTGGATGTCAGTTCTCGGTGGGCGACGACTGCATCGCCATCAAGAGCGGCAAACTGGGCATTGAACCCGAGCTCCGTCCCGCCACGCACGACGTGCTGATCTCGCACTGCTACATGCACGACGGCCACGGCGCCGTGGTGCTGGGATCCGAGGCCGCCGGCGGCATCAAGGACCTCACCGTGAGCAAGTGCCTCTTTGAGCGCACCGACCGCGGCCTGCGCGTCAAGACACGCCGCGGACGCGGCAAGGACGCCGTCAACGAGGGCATCACCTTCGAGCACATTCGCATGGATAAGGTGCTCACGCCCTTCGTGGTCAACTCGTTCTACTTCTGCGACAAGGACGGTAAGACCGACTACGTTCAGTCTCGCGAGGCGCTGCCCGTCGACGACCGTACGCCCGGCTTTGGCGCCACGACGTTTTGCGATATCGAGGCCACCAACTGCCATGCGGCCGCGGCCTATATCACGGGCCTTCCCGAGAGCAAGGTGACGCGCCTGACGTTCCAGGATGTCCATGTGACCTTTGCCGCCGATGCCGAGCCCTTTGTGCCGGCCATGGCCTGCGGCGTGGAGCCCATGGTGCGCCAGGGCATCATCGCGCAGAACGTGAAAGTCCTCGACCTGCAGAACGTGCGCATCGAGGGTCAGGATGGCGACGAGCTGCAGCTGCAAAACGTCGACAAGGTTATCCGCGCGTAGGGTAGTGCTCCTGCACAAGTGAATACGGCATGTTGAGGCGTGCGACGGTCGGGTCTGCCCGGCTGTCGCACGCAATCTATAGGTGCCGGTATTGCACGGTGGGTGTTCTGTGACAGAAAGCGTAATGACAGATGAGTGGTAAAGAACAGCTCTTTGAGGTATCGCTCGAACGCGAAGGCGCGTATCGCAGCATTTCGGCGGCGCTCGAGGCGGCGGAGCGGTGTGTGCCCGATGCGACCGTGCCGGTGCGCGTGCTGGTGGCGCCGGGTGAGTACCGCGAACGGGTCGAAATTCGTCGTCCGCATGTGACGCTCGAGGGCGAGACGGCCGACAGCGTGCGTATCGTGGGAGGCCTGGGTGCCAAGATGCCTTCGGAAGATGGTAGCTGCCAGGATGGAAGACTCGGCACCTTCCGTACGTACACGGTGCTGGTCGATGCCGACGACGTGACGCTTGCGGGTCTAACAATCGAAAACAACGCCGGTGATGGGCGCGAGGTCGGCCAGGCGATTGCCCTGTATGCCGATGGTGACCGCCTGGTTGTCGATGTCTGCTGCATTAAGGGACACCAGGACACGCTCTTTTTGGGGCCGCTGCCGCCGCGCGAGGCCAAGCCGGGCGGCTTTATAGGCCCCAAGCAGTTCGCCCCGCGCCGCGTGGGGCGGCAGTACTACCGCCGCTGCCTCATTGCCGGCGACGTCGACGTTATCTTTGGTGGTGCGCGAGCCTATTTTGAGGGCTGCGAGATCCGTTCGCTCAACCGCTCCCTGGATGTGAATGGCTACGTTACAGCGGCCTCGACGCCCCAGGGCGAGCCCTATGGCTTTGTGTTTCACGGTTGCTCCTTCACGGCGTCGGACGATGTGGCGTCCGGCTCGGTTTATCTGGGCCGTCCTTGGCGCGAGTGGGCCCAGACCGTGATGATCGACTGCTGGCTGGGCTCACATATCAAGACCGAGGGCTGGTGGGACTGGGATAAACCGGCCGCGCACGACCGGGCGCTGTATGCCGGCGCTCGGCTGCATGGACCCGCCGGCAGCGCCGATGGCTGGGCTGCTTGGGCCCACAAACTCGATCCTTCCGGTGCCGCGCGCTATAGCCGCGCGCTCGTGTTGGGTGGCGAGGACGGATGGGACCCTCAGGGTGGGTCAGACGATGCCGTCGAAACCGCCCGGCTTGCGGACGGTGGCCGAACGGTGCATATCGAGCACTACTACGAGGACGAGCCCGCGTTGCGCGAGCGGCTCAAGAAAGAGGGCCGTTCTGCCGCGTTTGCGGGCGCGACATCTGCCGACTTTAAGGCGTGGGAGCGCACGACCCGCACACGCCTCCACGATGTCTTAGGCCTTTCGCTCATGGAGCGCGTGGCGCCCGACGTGCGCGAGCTCGAGCGGGTGCGTGTGGCTGGGGATATCGTGCGCACCCATATGCTCTTGCGCGTTGAGACCGATGTTTGGATGCCGCTGTACCTGCTGGAGCCCGCCGGGCCCAAGTGCAACGAAAACGGGCGCAAGCGGTGCTATATCTGCCCGCACGGCCATCAGGGCGCGGGCGCGGCGAGCGTCGCGGGCGTTATGGGCGTGCCGGCGGTCGATGACGCCGTGCGCAAGTTCAACTATGACTACGGCCTGCGCCTGGCGCAGATGGGCTATGTGACCGTCTGCCCCGATGCCCGCGGTTGGGGGCATCGCCGCGATTGGAAGGGCCAGGGTGACGATGAGACGAGCTACCTGCGCGGCACCTGCCTTAACCAGGCGCGTATGGCCGAGCCGCTGGGCCTGACGGTTGCCGGCCTAAACGCTTGGGACAACATGCGCCTGATCGACTATCTCGAGACACGCGGCGACATCGCCATGAACGACTTGGGCTGCTTTGGCTTCTCGGGCGGCGGGTACATGACGCTCTATCTGGCTGCGCTCGACCCACGCGTGCGCAAGGCGTTTGTCTCGGGCTATCTGTATGGCGTCGACGACTCACTGCTGCATCTCAACGGAAACTGCAGCTGCAATTATGTGCCGGGGCTTTGGCGCCTGCTCGATATGGGGGACATCGCCTCGTTGATCGCGCCGCGTCCGCTCTTGGTTCAAAGCTGCGAGAAAGACCATCTCAACGGCGCCCGCGGACTTGCGAACGTAGACGAGCAGCTCGATATCGTCCGCGACGCCTACGCGCTGCTGGGTAAGGCCGACAACCTCTCGCACGAGGTTTGCCCGGGCGGACACCATCTGGGCGTCACGCACCTTGCAGATGACATTGCGTGGCTCGATGCGCACGTTCTTGTTGACGGGGGTGCAGGAGACGGGACTTGCGCATAGACAACAGACCGACAACAACGCTGCCGCGGCAGCGTCTAGGGAGAACAACATGGACATCAAACGTCTGAACGAATCCACCATCTGCGCTTTTGGCGACTCGACCACCTGGGGCGATAACGGCTGCGGTGGGGGAGGCAACGAAATCTCGTGGACTGCGCATCTGGGCGCGCTACTGGGCGGTGCCATCGTCGAGAACTACGGCATCAAGGGCTCGCGCATCGCCGTTAAGGCCGACCGTAACGACTCGTTTGTCGAGCGTCTGGACGGCATCGACGATGCGGCCGATATCTACGTTGTCTTTGGCGGCGTCAACGACTTTAGCCGCAACGTGCCGCTGGGAGAGCCGGGTAGCACCGACGTGCATGAGTTCTACGGCGCGCTCGATTACCTGATCCGTACCATCACGGAGCGCTCGCCCCGGTCAAGGCTCGTGTTTATGACGCCGTGCAAGACGAGCGGCAAGCACGAGAAGGATATTCCGGCAAGCAACGAGGCCAACCATCTGGGCCTGACGCAAGACGCCTATGTGCAGGCGATGCTGGAGGTTTGCGACCGCTACTCGGTGCCGGTGATCGACCTCTATGCGCAAAGCGGTATCAGCCCGTTTTTGCCGGAGCACCGCGAGCTCTACATGCCGGACGGTCTGCATTACAGCCCTGCCGGCTATGAGCGCCTGGCGCATCGCATCGCTGCGGGCCTCACCGCCGTTTGCCGTTAAAAGTTTGCCGTTCACGGGGATTATAGGGTTAACGTTCACCCTATAATCCCCGTTCGCGTTACACTAGGGGAAACGTTCACCCATCAATAACGTCAGAGGGGACAGCAATGGGTTGCAATCAGATTCTGGACCGTTATATCGAGCAGTTGATCGAGACCTCTACGCCTCAGGCGCCGGCCTGGAATATCGAAAAGCTTCGCGCCGGCAAGGAGAACACCTGGAATTACATTGACGGCTGCATGATCAAGGCACTCATCGAGCTGTACGAGATCACCGGCGAGCAGCGTTACCTGACCTTCGCCGACGACTATATCGACTTCTTTGTCCAGGATGACGGCACCATCAAGCATTACGATCCCCAGGAGTACAACCTCGACAACGTCAACGCGGGCAAAACCCTCTACAAACTCTATGACCTGGTGGGCAAGCCCAAGTACCGTGCCGCCATGGATACCATCTATCGTCAGCTCGAAACCCAGCCGCGTACCAAAGAGGGTGTGTTTTGGCACAAGGCCGTCTACCCCAACCAGATCTGGCTCGACGGCATGTACATGGCGCAGCCGTTCTACATGCAGTACGAGCTGAGCTTCCACAACCGCCGTGCCTGCTCGGATAGCTTCCATATGTTCCAAGTGGTGCACGATTTGATGCGCAACCCCCTCAACGGCCTGTACTATCACGCCTACGACGCGAGCCGCAAGCAGTTCTGGTGCGATCCCGTCACCGGCCTTTCGGCCAACTTCTGGCTGCGCGCCGAGGGCTGGTTCGCCATGGCGCTCATCGATACCTGGGAGCTCATGCCGCCCTCGATGTCGGCCGAGAAGGACGAGATCCGCAAGATGTTCCACGACCTGATCGACGCCATGCTGCCGTATCAGGACGAGAAGACCGGCATGTGGCACCAGGTCATCAACCTGCCCAATATCGCCCCCAACTATCTGGAGGAGTCGGGCAGCGCCATCTTTGCCAACGCCATCATGAAGGGCGTGCGCCTGGGCGTGCTGGGCGAGCGCTACTACCAGTACGGCCGCCGCGCCTTCGACGGCATCTGCGACACATGCCTGTCCGAGCATGACGGGCAGCTCGCGCTCGACAACATCTGCCTGGTTGCGGGTCTTGGCAACACCGCACACCGCGAGGGCACGTTTGGCTACTACATGAGCGAGCCCGTCGTCAAAAACGACGCGAAGGGCGTGGCCCCGCTGGTGCTCGCCTATATCGAGACCATGCACCACGACAAGCTGGCCGGCAAGCGCGACCCGCTCGCCCCCTCGGGTGTGTGCTCCATCGAAGACCCGTTTGGCGGATACACCCCGGGCATCAACGCTCGTAAGGGATGTGAATAGCGTGGGGGCCATTACTCCGGGCGTACGTTTGCACGACCTTCCGCAGGGAACCGTCGAGGAGCGCATTCGCATGGCAGGAGAGCTGGGCTTTTCGTGCATTCAGCTGCCGAGCAAGGTGCTCTACGCATCGATGGGCATCGATCGGGGCGGCCTGACTCGCGAGCTTGCCGATCACTTGCGTGCGGTGCTCGACGAAGCGGGCATTACGGTGGCGGTGCTTGGCTGCTACAAGAACCTGGCGACGCCCGACCGCCAACAGCTCATGGATAACTTTGCCGAGTACGAGGCGTGCTTGAACTTTGCCCAGATGCTCGGCGGATGCCCTGTTGGCACCGAGACCGGCCGTCCCAACGCGCAGAACCGCGTCGCAGACGATCGCATGACCGACGAGGCACTCGATGCTTTCATGGACGGACTCGCGCACGTCTGTGAGCGTGCCGAGGCCGTGGGTGGGCAAATTCTGATTGAGCCCGGCTGGAACGAGACGGTCAACACGCCAGATCGCTGCCGTGAGGTGCTGGAGCGCGTCTCGAGCCCGGCGCTCGGTGTAATCTACGACCCGGTGTCGTTGCTGCACCCCAGTGTTGTTGGCGAGGCGTCCGAAATCACAGCGCGTATGCTCTACTTATGCGGCAGCAAGATCCGCGTGCTGCACGCCAAGGATTTTGAGGTCGTTGACAACGAGGACGAGGCCGGTTGGTGCGACGGTACGGGTTCGCGCCTGGTGTGTCGCGGTGTGGGCGAGACGGGACGATATGACTTTGAGCCCGTGGTGGCCTGGGCCGCTGCCGCTTGCCCGGGGATTCCCTGCGTGGTCGAGAACAGCGTGCCGGCGACAGCGGCCGGCTGCCTGACGACACTCGAGCGCATGTCTGCTTGTTGCGGGGCTTCACATCGCGAGATATAGCATTGGCTTTTGCCATGGCGGCCAATTGAGTTTGCCTGACTGGGGGCGACGATGAAGGGTCTTTATCGTCGCCCTATCGGATTACATCAAAAAGGGGAGTTGCGTGGCTATCCACATTGTCGAAGAGGCAAATCGTTGCCTAGGTTGCAAAAGGGCGTTCTGCCAGATTAAGGGCTGCCCGGTTCAGACGCCTATTCCGCAGGTTATCGACCTGTTTAAGCAGCGTCGTCTGGAAGAGGCGGGCGAGCTGCTGTTCCAGAACAATCCCATGAGCGCGGTCTGCTCCATGGTCTGCAACCATTCGGGCCAGTGCGAGGGCTCGTGCATCCAGGGCCGCAAGGGCACGCCGGTGCATTTCTCGAGCATCGAGAACTATATCTCGACCGCGTATTTGGACCGCAAGGAGTGGAAGCCCGCGCCGTCGTGCGGCAAGCAGATTGCCGTGGTCGGCTCCGGTCCTGCCGGCATTACCGTAGCCATTAAGATGGCCCAGCTGGGCTGTGCCGTTACGGTGTTTGAGCAGCGCCCCGAGATCGGCGGTGTGCTGGAGTACGGTATCCCCGAATTCCGCCTGCCGCGTTCGCTGGTGCAAAAGTACCGTCACGTGATGTGCTCGCTCGGCGTGCGCGTTCGCCCCTCGACCACCATCGGCGGCGCGCTGCATATCGACGATCTGCTGCGCGACGGCTACGATGCGGTCTTTGTGGGTACCGGTACCTGGCGCGCCCGCAAGCTGGGTATTCCCGGCGAGTCGCGTGGCAACGTGCTGTTTGGTATCGATTACCTGGTCGATCCCACGAGTGTGGCGATCGGGCAGAACGTGGCAGTCATCGGCGCCGGCAACGTGGCCATGGATGTCGCCCGCACGGCCCTGCGCTCGGGCGCTCGCAAGGTTACCGTGTATGCTCGTTCGCGCCATATCTCGGCTATCGATGACGAGGTCGAGCTGACCGAGCTCGACGGTGCCGAGATCGTGTGCGGCAAGGCAATCTGCGCCATCGACGATAACGGTCCGGTGTTCGAGACCGCTATCTTTGACGAGGACAACAACGTGGTGGGCTACGAGGAAGAGCTTGACCATGTGCCCGCCGACACGGTTGTGATTGCGGCTTCGCAGGTGCCCAAAGACAAGCTCGTGCTTACAACGGGTGGTCTGGAGACCGACCATCGCGGTCTTCTTTCGGTCGATGAGTGCGGTATGACCACCGTGCCGGGTGTCTTTGCCGCCGGGGACGTGGTCAACGGTCCGCTCACCGTGGTCCATGCCGTGGCCGGCGCCAAGCTTGCCGTCGAAGGCATGACCAGCTACCTGGGCCTCTAACTCATCCCACCCATCAGTTGCGGTGAAATACGGACTGTTTTGGCTGTCAGAAGCCTCATCTACTCCGTATTCCACCGCAACTTTTTTGTGGGTCGAGTAAAAGCCGGGGGAGCGCTCACGGTCGGGCATTGCGCGGTTACTGCTACGATAGGTAGGTCAGCAACTGCCGCCGAGCGGCTCAAACGAAAGGAAGCCTGCATGGAGTCCTCCTCCTACCCGATGCTCTTTAGCCCGATCAAGGTCGGTACGACCGAGGTCAAGAACCGCGTCTTTATGCCGCCGGTGTCCACCAACCTGGCCGATCACGGCTATGTGACCGACGATTTGGTCGATCATTACCGCGCCCGTGCCAAGGGCGGCGTGGGCCTGATCATCACCGAGGTCGTGACGGTCGAGCCCACCTATACCTATCTGCCGGGTGACATGTGCTGCTACGACGACACGTTTATCCCCGGCTGGGAAAAGCTCGCCGCCGCCGTCCACGAGTACGGCTGCAAGATCATGCCGCAGCTCTTCCACCCCGCCTACATGGCCTTTAACATTCCGGGCACGCCGCGCCTCATCGCCCCGTCCTTTGTGGGCCCGTCCTATGCCCGCGAGGCGCCGCGCCCCATCACGGTTGATGAGATCCACGAGCTCACGCATCAGTTCGGCGACGCAGCCGTGCGTATGCAGAAGGCCGGCGTCGACGGCGTTGAGGTCCATGCGGCGCACGCCCACGGCATGCTCGGCGGCTTTTTGACCCCGCTCTACAACAAGCGTACCGACGAGTACGGCGGCTCGCTCGACGCCCGCATGCGCTTCTTGCTCGAGGTCGTCGCCGAGATTCGCGAGCGCTGCGGCAAGGACTTTATCATCGACGTCCGTATCTCGGGCGATGAGTACACCGATGGCGGCCTGACCCTCAACGACATGATCTATGTCTCGCGTCGCCTGGAGAAGGCTGGTGTCGACATGATCCACGTGTCGGGCGGCACCACTATCAAGCGCGGCTCTGCGATTCCCGCCGCCGGTACCCAGCAGGCCTCGCATGCCGCATGCTCGCGCGAGATCAAAAAGCACGTGAACATTCCTGTCGCCACCGTCGGCCGCATCAACGAGGCCTGGATCGCCGAGGAGCTGATCGAGGACGGCGCCGCCGACATCTGCATGATGGGCCGCGCCAATCTGTGCGATGCCGAGTTCTGCAACAAGGCAGCCGCCGGCAACGCCGACGACATCCGCCCCTGCATTGGCTGCCTGCGCTGCCTGAACGGCATTATGTTCGGCAAGCGCATCTCCTGCACCGTCAACCCGGACGTGGAGCGCGATGAGGCCGGCTATGAGCCTGCCGCCGAGGCCAAGAACGTGCTCGTTGTGGGCGCCGGTCCCGCGGGCATGGAGGCAGCCTACATTGCCGCCAAGCGCGGCCACAACGTGGTGCTCGTGGATAAGCAGGACGAACCGGGCGGCGAGATGCGCATCGCGGCCGTTCCGCCGGCAAAGCAGGAACTCACCCGCGTGATCAAGTATCAGTACCGTCGCTTGGCCGAGGCAGGCGTCACGTGCGTCTTTGGTACCGAGCTTTCGGCCGAGGACATTCAGCGCGACTACGCGGGCTACGAGGTTGTCCTGGCCTACGGCGCCGAACCCATCGCTCCGGCCTTCATGCAGGGCTTTAAGCAGGTTATGACGGCCGACGACCTGCTGGGCGGCAAGGCTTTCCCGGGCAAGAAGATCGTCATCGTGGGCGGCGGTACCGTTGGCTGCGAGACGGCCGATTACCTGGCCCCGTTGGTCAACGACCTGTCGCCGGCCAACCGCGATGTCACCGTTATCGAGATGACCAAGACGCTCGCCGCCAACGAGGGCGGTGCCGGTCGCGCGGTGCTCATCACGCGCATGCTCTCCAAGGGCGTTCACGTGCTGACCGAGGCCAAGGTGACCGAGATCACCGAGGACACCATCAGTTACGAAAAGGACGGCGAGGTCCACACTATCGCCGATGCCGACACGCTGGTGCTTGCCATGGGCTATCGCCCCAACACCAAGCTTGCCGATGACCTTGCCGCTGCCGGCGTTGCCACCCACGTGCTGGGCGATGCCCAAAAGTGCGGTAACATCCGCGACGCCATCGGCGACGGCTACAAGGTCGCCTGCGAGCTGTAGGCTCTTGGCAAATAGGGGAGCGGCCGCCTTGCGGTGGCTCAAGCGATAGCAATCAAAAAAGGCGCCGCGACACATGGATTGTCGCGGCGCCTTTTGCTTGGCGGTTTGTTGGGGGTCGGTGCGCCCCGTGGGCCTTATTACAGGCCCAAGATCTCCTTGACCTTGGCGATGATGGCCTCGTCGGTGGCGTTGGCAAAGAAGTACTCCTGGAAGTGCTCACCAGCGAGGGCGCCCTTCACCAGATCCTGATCGATCTCGCCCAGGACGTCGACGAGCGGACGCATGGTCACAGCGCGCACGCCGTCGAGGATCTTCTTGTTGCGCTGCTCGGGCTCAACGCGCTCGGCGGGGTAGCCGTTGCCCGAGCCAAAGCCAAAGAGCTTCTCGAAGGTGTACTCGAGGTTGAGCTCCTGGCCCCAGCCGTTCTTGAGGGCGAAGGGCATGGCGACGGCGTTGCCATCGTTGACCTGGGCAAAGGTGTAGGCGTCGAGCGGGTCGGCAACATGGCCGCACAGCACGCCGGGGAAGGAGTTGCAGGCGAGCATAGCGCCCTCGCCGGTGCCGCAGCCGGTCACGACGTAGTCGGCGGCGCCGGAGTTGAGCAGCACGGCGGCAAGGATGCCGTTCTGCACGTAGGTGAGGGGCTTGGAGTCGGCGTCGGCATACATGCCATAGTTAAAGACGGTGTGCCCCATGGGCTCGACAACCTTCTTAAGGGCAGCCTCGATCATAGGGTTCTTGGAGTTCTGAGAATTCTCGTTGATTAGAGCGATCTTCATTTGAGTTAACCTTTCAACTAAATCTTCCAGTTTTTTGTTTCTGTGCGCGGGCGGCGGCAAAGCCAACCCGCGATGAGCTATACGGGCGGTCGGCAGTTAAGTCTGTCGCGAGTTCCGCACAAACCGAAGCGCCTGTGTTGGCTGGTGCGTGACGGTGGCGAGGGCGCGCGGAGTGCGGCAGATTGGCGTGAAAGAGGAGCGAAGCGTACTTCGGTACGCGAGCGACGGTTTGAGCGCCAAGGTGCCGTGCTCCGCGCGGCCGCAGCCTATTGCGGCTGTTTGCCGATGTAGGCGAGGATGCCGCCGTCCACGTACAGAATGTGCCCGTTGACGAAGTTCGATGCATCGGAAGCCAGGAACACGGCGGGCCCCTTCAGGTCCTCGGGCGTGCCCCAACGGGCTGCCGGTGTCTTGGCAATGATGAACTGGTCAAACGGGTGGCGGCTGCCGTCGGGCTGCGTCTCGCGCAGCGGTGCGGTCTGCGGCGTGGCGATGTAGCCCGGCCCAATGCCGTTGCACTGGATATTGGCCTCGCCAAACTCGGAGCAGATGTTTTTGGTGAGCATCTTGAGTCCGCCCTTGGCGGCGGCATAGCCGGCGATGGTCTCGCGGCCGAGCTCGCTCATCATGGAGCAGATGTTGATGATCTTGCCGTGACCCTTGGCGATCATGCCCGGCAGACAGGCCTTGGACACGATAAACGGGGCGTTGAGGTCGATATCGACGACGCGACGGAAGTCCTCGGCACTCATGTCGAGCATCGGCGTGCGCTGGATGACGCCGGCGTTGTTGACCAGGATGTCGGGCGTGGTGCCAAAATCGGCCTCGATCTTGGCGATGAGCTCGGCGACGACGGCCTCGTCGGTGACGTCGGCAACATAGCCGTGAGCATCAAAGCCCAGCTCGCGGTAGTGCTTCTCGGCCTCGGCGACTTTGTCGGCGTGACGGGCGTTAAAGGCGATTCTGGCGCCGGCTTCGCCGAGTGCCTCGGCCATGGCCATGCCGATGCCATAAGTGGCGCCGGTCACGAGCGCGACCTTGCCGTCTAGGCGGAAGCTGTCCATAAGGTTAGACATTACAATCCTTCCAAAAGAAACGTTCATCTATATAAGTCTTGCTTCTATTACAAGTTCAGTATAGGAGAAGCGGAGGAATTAAAAGTCAGGTTTTCCTAGAATCAGGTGAACGTTCACTTTTAAAAGGTGAACGGTTGCAGCCGCTCGTCGCGATATCTGCTACATGGAGTAGCGCCCGTGCGCATCGCATTTCTCCTCTCATAGATGCGCGGCGCAAGAGGTCCCGAGTTCAACACGAGCTCGGGGCCTTTTTGTTTGGATTACGGACGCATTGCCGGACGAAAACACTATGCGTTTGGTAAATAGTCGTATGAACGTGAAATTTGTATCTAGTTTCCGTACGCAAATAAGACGAAAACAGTTTGCGTCTGATTCTAAGCCGTACGCAAATGTTTTTCGTCTTATAATACGGTTCAGATGAGCATGAAAAGGAGAAGGACCGTACGTATGGTTGTCAGAGAGAGTCCTACCGTCGAATACAAGGAAAGCGTAACGCCGACGTTTCTTAAAACGGTGAGCGCCTATGCAAACTACGGGACGGGCAAGATAGAGTTTGGCGTTGACGACGGTGGTGTTGCAGTCGGTCTTTCTGACCCGGTTGCGGAGTGTCTGCGCATCGAGAACATGATTAATGACAGTCTGGATCCTGCGCCTCGTTACACGCTCGAGCTCGACGAGAACCGCGGAACTGTAACGCTTACGGTTTACGAGGGGCAGGACAAGCCCTATCGAAGCAAGGGGAAGGCCTACAGGCGAAATGATTCGGCGACGGTAGAGGTCGACCGTTTTGAGTACGGCAGGCTGACGCTCGAAGGCAGCAATCTGACGTTCGATGCGCTCACCTCGGCTCGCCAGGACCTGAGTTTTCATACGCTCGAACACAAGTGCATCGAGCATCTAGGCATTTCTGAGCTCACGTCGGATATCATGCGAACGCTTCGCCTGCTCGGCAAGGATGGCTATACCAATGCCGCGGCGATATTGGCGGATAACAACGAATTTCCGGGCATCGACTGCGTTCGTTTTGGCGACACCGAGGACGTGCTTTTAGATCGTGAGACGACGACGGGCCTGTCTGCAATTGAGCAGGTTGATAGAGCAGTTGCCATGTTCGCGCGCTACTATCGTTATGAGCGCATCGAAGGTGTCGAGCGTGTTCAGACCGACCGGATTCCCCTCGAGGCATTCCGCGAGGCAGTTGCAAACGCTCTAGTGCATCGGACGTGGGACGTGCAAGCGAATGTTCAGGTTGCTCTGTATGATGATCGCGTCGTTGTGACTTCACCCGGGTCGTTGCCCGCTGGCTTGACGACGGAGCAATACCTGTATGGACAGATATCCGTGCTCAGAAATCCCATCGTTGCCGAGGTCTTCTTAAAGTTGGACTATATCGAGAAGTTTGGAACGGGAATTGCGCGCATTAGGCGTGCCTATCGCGATTCGATTAATCAGCCGGTCTTTGATATTCGTGGCGGCGTGGTAGCTGTCGCGTTGCCCGTTACCGATGCCTTTGAAGGGTCTGGAGAAGAGGCTCAGGTTCTTAAGGCCTTGTCGGGCGGACGAATTATGTCGCGAAGTGAGATTGAGAAACAGACGGGGCTGAGCCGTGCGCGAACATTGTCCGCACTCGAATCTCTGCTCAGCCGAAACGCGATCATGAAACAGGGGACAGGCCGCGCCACGAAATACGAGCGAGCGTAGTCCGAAAGACCTGTGTTACCAGGCAGGCCCCAAGCCGCGAATGGCTTGGGGCCTTTTGCATGCCGGCTGGCAATGGACCAATTTATGTCAAGTTATAGCAACATATAGCTCCGCTTGCGGGGTTTGCGACGGGCTATTCCTCATCGTCCGTATAGCGCGTGCGTCGTTATTTGCGACATCGATATGCCGGGCACTCGAGCCTCGTTTGCTCCGCGGCTGTTCGCTATTTGGCGCCAAACGCCATGCGGACGAATCGCTGGGCAAACAGCTTGTTGGCGAAGTTGATGATGTGGCCCAAGAACAGTGCCGAGATGGCGGTGGTTACGCCAAAGCCGCCTAAGTTGTGCATGCATACCAGCGACAGCGTGAGCGAGGCGGCGACATGCGAGCAATCGAACATGACCTTTACGTCTCCAAAACGGCGCTTGAGCTTTTCCGCAATGACCTGCACCAAGCCGTCGGGTGCGTTGGGGACAACGCCCATGTTGACGACGAGACTGACGCCAAATGCGGTGATAGCGAGGGAGAGCAGCATGGTCGCAACCTGCGCGGGGAGCGCCGTGGGATGCAGCGGGTTGAACGCCATGAACAGATCGGTGAAGCCGCCCATTAGCGTTGAAAAGCAAAGCTCGAGCAAAATGCGCGGTTGAAATTCGCGTCGCAAGATGGCGAGCTGCGCCGCGATGTAAGCGACATAGGTAGTTGTAATCCAAAAGCCGAGCGTCTTGCCCGTGAGCATGGATAGGGTCGTGGCAAAGCACGTGAGCGCGGCGACGCCCAGGCCAGATGCCGTCTGGAGGCTCATACCGAGTGCCAGCACGGCAACGCCCGCCAGATACATCAGCATTCTTATGACGGTATGACGCCAGTCGATCTTCTCGCCATGCATGATGATGAGCGGTCGCATGCTGCTGCATCCTTTCGATTGAAGGATATTTAAAGAGAAATGTCTGACCTGGGCCGGCAAAAAGAGGGTTATCGGAGGCACTGCCTCAACGGCAGAAAAGCCGGCCCCATGGTCAGTCGTCTAGGAATGTCTCGTTGTGCCAGAATGGGACTGAAGGGCTCAACGAGACGGGAAGAAAGCAAATGGCATGGCATGGGCAATAGGATGCCAAGATGGTAGGGTGCGTCTTAGCATCCTATTGCCCAGGCTTGACGAAATCGGTTTCGTTGAGATTAAGTATACGCATGGGAATCCATTTGCAAAGCGAAATAGAAGAAATTAGGTGAACGTTCACCTAATTGCAACAACTTATCGGTCAAAAGCCGAATCCCGGCCCTACCCCTCAAACATCGCCGTGGGATGGGGGATGCGATAGTATTACGTGGAGTTATTCGACAAACCGTGAGCTTCATCCGAGGGCTTTATGGAACAACATCAGCTTTATCAGAGCCTGCAAGATCAGGCATACAACGCGTTGCGCTCCAAGATCATCTATGCCGAGCTCAAACCCGGCACACGTCTTTCGGCGATTGGTCTGGAAAAGGAGACGGGAATCGGGCGCACGCCCATTCGCGAGTCCTTTGTGCGCCTGCGTGAGCAGGAGCTGGTGGAAACGCGTCCCAAAAGCGGCACCTACGTCTCTAAGATCAGCATGGAACGCGCCGAGAACGCCTGTTTCTTGCGCGAGAAACTCGAGAGAAGCGTGCTCATTAAATGCTGCTCTGCCGCCACGCCCGAGCAAAAGCATCGGCTCGAGCAGATTCTTGCCGAGTCCGAGTCACTCGATCATCGTGAAACGCGTCGCTTTTTCGATCTGGACAACCTGTTCCATGAGACATGTTTTGAGATTGCCGGCCGCCACATGTTGTGGGATTGGATGAAGAGCGTCAACACGCATTTTGAGCGATACAACTGGTTGCGTATGGTGTCGCAGGATCTGGATTGGGAGCCGATTCGTCGGCAGCATCGCCGGATTCTCGAGGCCATTAAAAAGGGCGATACCGACACGGCGAGCTACCTGGCAGAGACGCACCTGCATCTAATGCCCGAGGAGCAGGGCCCGGTTATCGCCTTGCATCCCGACTATTTCGAGCTGTCCAAAGACTCGGCAATCTAATTCGTCCTCTTTATTAGTTGCGGTGAAATAGGGACTGTTTTGCGGCTTTGGCGGCGTAAGCAGTCCGTATTTCACCGCAAGTGCGGGGGTGCAATCGGGGCATGAAAAGGCTGCGGCGCCGCTTGGAGGAAAAGACCGGAAGCAAGGGTCCATTCCTCCAGACGGTGCCGCAGCTGTTTTGGTGGACTGGATTATGTTGAGCCGGCTGATTGGCCGGGAAAGCAAAGCGGCTCGGGGGCGTGTCGCTTCCGTCACGTTCTATCAGCATACAAGACGGTTTTGGTTCTTGTTCGTGACGGAAACGGCGCGCTTCCGAGCCGCTTTAAGAGAAAGGGGGCGAGGTCTAGGGCACGCCCCCTTTCACGATAGAGAGCTAAACCTAGCCGCGGACCTTCTTGACGACGTCCATGGCCTCGCGGGCAATCTGCTCGACCTTGGAGAGGTCGCCGTCGGCGAACAGGGCGGGCTTGACCATCCAGGTGCCACCGCAGGCGATGATGGCGGAGGAGCTCAGGTACTCCTCGACGTTGGCAGTGTTCACGCCGCCGGTGGGCATAAAGCGATGACCGACAAACGGAGCAGCGAGGGCCTTGATGGTGTTGAGGCCGCCATACTGAGCCGCGGGGAAGAATTTGGTGACCTTGAGGCCCAGATTCTCGGCAGCAGTGACCTCGGAGGGGGTCACGGTGCCGGGAAGGACGGGCAGGTCGATGTCGATGCAGTGCTTCACGACGTCCTCGTTGTAACCCGGCGAGACGATGAACTTGGCACCGGCGGTGCGGGCCTGCTCAACCTGCTCGACGGTCAGGACAGTGCCGGCGCCGACGCACATCTCGGGCTCGGCCTCGGCCATGGCGGCGATGCACTCGGCGGCGCAGGCAGTGCGGAAGGTGACCTCGGCGGACTTCATGCCGGCTGCCATAAGGGCATGGGCGAGCGGTGCGGCGTCTTCGACCTTGTCGAGCACGACGACCGGCACGATGCCCAGGGATTCAAGCGTGGTGTAGAACTGATCGAACATAGTGTTCCTTTCGATGTGAGTCGCGCACGGGCGCGTGATTGCCAAAGAAGATTGGCCATGAGCCGGTTCCGGATTGGTTATCGGAGGCACTGCTTGGGGTCACAAGCAATTCCAAAACCGGCTGCGCGACCAGTCGTGTAGGAAATGCCAGGCAAAACCGGAATGGGACTGGTGGTTTTGCCCGACCGGAGGAATCGGGGAGCGGGCCGCAGAGGTATGGGTATGGAAAGCTGCGGCCCGCGGAATGGGGACGGCTTAGCGCGCGACGCGAGTGCCACCGTCGGCGGCGGATGCCACGGCTGCGATCTCGTCTGCGGTCACCAGGTTGGAATCGCCCTTGATGGTGAGCTTGAGGATCGAGGCCGCAATCGCGTAGTTGACGGCGTCCTGCGGGTCGAAGTCGTTGATGAGGGCATGGACGAGGCCGGCGTTAAAAGCGTCGCCGGCGGCAACGCCCTCGAGCACGTGCACATCGTGAGCAGGGGAGAACCAGTGCTCGCCGCTCTCGGCGTCAAAGAGCATGCCCATCCAGATGGAGCGCTCGACGCAGGAGATGTTGCGGACGACCGAGGCAACCTTCTTGCAACCGTACTCGGCGCAGATCTGACGGGCCATCTCGACGTAGGTGTCGCGCTCCTCGATGCCGTGGGCAAGGGAGCCGGAGACGCAGGTCATACCGAGACCGGCAGGAGCGTCCTCGTCGTTGGCAATGCAGATGTCAACGAGCGGCAGGAGTTCCTTCATGGTGGCCTGCGACTTCTCGGGCGACCACATCTTGCCGCGATAGTTCACGTCGCACACGGTGGTGATGCCTTTGGCGCGGCAGGCGGTGAGGGCATCCTTGCTGGCGGCGGCCATCTCGTCGGAGACGGCGGGCGTCACGCCGGAGAAGTAGAAGACGTCGATGCCCTTGAGGATCTCGTCCCAGTCAAAGACGTCGCGCTTGGCCATGTTGATGGCAGAGTACTTGCGGTCGTAGACGCAGCCGTTGCCGCGCTGCGAGGCGCCGACCTCAAACACATAGGAGCCAAGACGGTCGCCCTGGCGCACGACGCGCGAGGTATCGACGTCGTAGACCTTCAGCGAACGCAGGGCGCACTCGCCCAGACGGTTGGCCGGGACAACGGAGACGTAAGCGGCCTTGTCACCCTGGTAGGCCAGGGAAAGGGCGGTGTTGGCCTCGGCGCCGCCGTAGCGGACATCAAACTCGGTGGCCTGCTCAATGCGCAGGTGATCTTTGGGCGAGAGCCTCATCATGATCTCGCCGAAGGTAAGAACCGTTTTACCCATGGTCGCGCAGCTCCTTCTTGCTCGTGCGTTCACCTTTGATATGGCGTTGGCACGGAGGTGCCAAGACGGTAGGGTGCATCTTTGCACCTCTGTGCCAACGCTTGCCGAAATCGGTTTACGAAATCGGTTTCGTTTCGAGTTGTAGTATACTCATCTACAACGTTTTGCAAGCGGGATTTTTAAAAAAATGCCTAAAATGGCTCAGACTGCCGACAATTGGGAAACGGGGTGCGCTATGGCGCAGATGAGGATTAAGGACATTGCTGCCGAGGCGGGCGTGAGCCCGGCCACGGTCTCGCGCTATCTCAACAACCGCCCCGGGCAGATGACCGAGGAAACCCGCGCTCGCATCGCGGCAGTTATCGAGCGCACCGGCTATCGTCCACGTGCCGCCGCGCGCAATCTGCGCAGCTCGCGTACCAACCTCATCGGCGTGATTTTGGCCGACATCGCCAACCCGTTCTCGAGCGCCATGCTCGAAGGGCTTTCCGCCAGTGCCGCCGCGCGCGGCTGCTCGCTCATGACGGCCATTAGTGGCAACGACCCCGCCAAGGAGGCAGAGTCGCTCACCAGACTTATCGATGCCGGCGTGGACGGCCTGGTCGTCAACACCTGTGGCGGCAATGACGAGGCAATCGCCGCGGCAGCGGGACGCTTGCCCGTCGTGCTGCTCGACCGCGATATTGCCGCCGGCGGTGTCGATCTGGTGACCTCCAACAACCGTGAGCTGGTCGCCGGCCTGGTAGATGCCTTGGCTGTCGCGGGCAGCGAGCGCCTGTGCCTGCTCACCGAGGCAAGCGACGACAGCCCTGTGCGTCGCGAGCGTGCCGAGGCCTTTGTCGACGAGCTTTCGCGCCGCGGCCTTGCGGGTGAGGTCGTCACCCTGGCCGATGGTGGCGTCGCGGGTGTCGGCCGCCTGGACGGAGCTATCCGTGACTATGCGGGTAAAAAGCTCGGCCTCATTGCCGTCAACGGTTTGGTCTTTCTGCGCCTGACCGAGGCGTTGGCGCAGCTGGGCCCCTCGCTGCCGGCGGGTCTCAAGATCGCGACGTTTGACGATTACCCCTGGAACCACGTGCTCTTTGGCGGTGTGACCACGGCCGCGCAAGATACCCTTACCATTGCCGAGCGCGTAGTCGAGCGTCTCTCCGAGCGCATCGACATCGTTACCACTACGGTGGGCGATGCCGCAAAGCTCGCCCCCAAGCGCATCGAGGTCCCCGGCCACATCGAACACCGCGCCTCGACCTCGCGCTAACTACTCGTTCGCAACTGCCTGTTCGCGCACGTTTTTTGGGCGCTTGATACGCTTTAACCCTGCGGAAACATTTTTCTGCGATAGTATCTGCGATATAGACCAGTCGAAACCCGCCCGAAAGAAAGGGGAGCGACATGAACCAGCAGAACATCGATTACGTACTCCGCTCCGTAGAGCAGCGTGATATCCGCTTTGTGCGTCTGTGGTTTGTCGACATTCTCGGCCGCCTCAAGAACTTTGCCATTAGCCCCGAGGACCTCGAGGTCGCTTTTGAGGAGGGTATTGGCTTTGACGGCTCCGCCATCGAGGGCTTTGCCACGCCCGAGGAAGCCGACATGCTGGCGTTCCCCGATGCTTCGACCTTCCAGATTTTGCCGTGGCGTCCGAGCCACAACGGCGTCGCGCGCGTGTTCTGCGACGTGTGTACTCCCGATCGCAAGCCGTTTGCCGGCGACCCGCGTGATGCCTTGCGCCGCATGTTCCGCAAGGCCGAGAAGGCTGGCTATCTGCTCAACGTGGGTGCCGAGCTGGAGTATTACTACTTCCCCGACGAGCACACCCCCGAGCCGCTCGACAACGTGGGCTACTTCGATCTTTCGGTGAGCGATGCCGCCCGCGACCTGCGTCGCAACACGGTCCTCACGCTCGAGAAGATGTCCGTGCCCGTGGAGTACACCTTCCACGCCGCCGGCCGCTCGCAGCGCGGTATGAGCCTGCGCCACGCCGAGGCCCTGAGCATGTCCGACGCCATCACCACGGCCAAACTCATCATTAAGCAGCAGGCCTACGAGAGCGGTTGCCACGCCTCCTTTATGCCCAAGCCGCTGGCGGGCGAGGACGGCAGCGCTATGTTCTTGTGCCAGTCGCTGTTCGACCACGACGGCAACAACGTCTTTTGGGGCGAGGATGACGAGAAGTACCATCTCTCCGACGTCGCCAAGCACTATATGGCCGGTATCTTGGCGCACGCGCGCGAGATCAGCGCCATCACCAATCCCACGGTCAACTCGTATAAGCGCATCACCACGGGTGGCGACTCCGTGCCGCAGTACGCCACGTGGGGCCTGCGCAACCGCGCGAGTATGGTCCGCATTCCGGTTTACAAGCCCGGCAAGCAGCTGTCCACGCGCATCGAGCTTCGCAGCCCCGACCCCATGGCCAATCCGTACCTGGTCAACGCCGTCACGCTGGCGGCTGGTCTGGACGGCATCGAGCGCAAGCTGGAGCTCCCGCCCGAGGCAACGGCCGAGACGCTCAAGCTTACCGACCGTCAGATGGTCGAGGCCGGCTACGCGCCGCTGCCGCGCTCGCTCAAAGAGGCGCTTGACGTGTTTGAGGACTCGCAGTTTATGAAGGATGCCCTCGGCGAGCACATTCACAGCTTCTTCCTCAAAAAGAAGCGCGACGAGTGGCATAAGTTTGAGTCTACGATCACCGAGTGGGAGATCAAGCACTACCTGGCGAACTCCTAATCGCGCTGGCTTGTTCCAGTACGATTGAGCTCATTTCTTTGGAGGCCGATATGTCCGAAAAGAGTGCCCTATTCATGGCGCGCACGACGCGCTTCCACGAGTTTGCCCGCAGCTTGACGACTACCCTGGGTGTCGAGGTGAGCCTGGCAACTCCCGATTCGCCAACTGCGGCGCACGACTTTGACCTGCTGATTCTCGATTCAGATGGCATCCGCAGCGACCGCATCGATCAGATTGCCAAGTGGCTTGACGATCGCGGCGGCGTCCCCATGCTGGTGATCGTCGACGACGAGGCACTCGGTACCTTGCGCCTGCCCAATCACGCGCATGCCGACTTTGTATGCCCCACGGCGACGCCCAACGAGCTCAAGGCTCGCGCGCAGCGCCTGATGGGCGAGGAGGAGACCGTTACCGCCGACGATGTGCTCAATATCGATAACCTCGAGATTAACCTGGCTACCTACCAGGTGACGCTCGATAACGAGCCCATCGACCTGACGCTGATGGAGTACTCACTGCTGAGCTTTTTGGCGACGCACCCCAACCGCGCCTACAGCCGCGAGGTGCTGCTGCACCGCGTGTGGGGCTTTGAGTACTGCGGCGGCACGCGCACCGTCGACGTGCACATTCGACGCATCCGCTCCAAGGTGGGCCCGCAGATCGCGGCGCACATCACCACCGTCCGCGGCGTGGGCTATCTGTTTAAGGACTAGATTTCCACCACAAAGGGGACAGGCACCTTTGTGATGGTTTTGACGCAGATGCGGGTTCCTCTCGAATCTGCAACAGAACTTAAGCCTTCCTAAAAGATTGCGTTCTCATACACTTGCGCCCGCATATTGGGGTACAACTCAACGTGAACAACGATGGCCCGCCACGTGTTTGGCGGGCCTTTGGTTATTTGACGAAAGGATCGCAGCCATGAGCGAGAACGATTCCCAGCGTCCCCAGGATGCGGGCAACGCCGGCGAGACCCAGCAGCAGCCGCGTGTGCAGGTGGAGTCGACGCCTGCCGACAGCAACATTCCCTACGTGCAGGCATACGACACGCAGACCGGCAAGCCGCTGGGCGGCCAACAGGTTGTAAACAAGCACACAGTGGTCAAGACTAAGACCAAAAAGCTGCCGATCTTTATTACGGCGCTCGCCGGCTGCGCCTGCGGAGCCCTGCTGGTCATCGCGCTCATTATGAGTGGCACGCTCAATATCGGTGGCGGCAAGAATGCCGTGACGGCGGGTGCTTCGGGTTCATCGACGCAAAAGATTACGATTGATTCCGAGGACACCACGCTGGCCGAGGCCGTTTCTGCCAAGGCCCTGCCCTCCGTGGTTTCCATCACCGCCACTTCGAGCGGCAGCCAGAATGGCTCGCTTTCGCAGTCTGCCGACGAGTCGGACAACTCGGGCAGCGTCGGTTCGGGCGTGGTGCTCGATACCGAGGGCCATATCCTCACCAACAACCACGTGGTCGATGGCTATGACCAGTACGTGGTTACCATGGATGACGGCACCACCTACGAGGCCGAGTTCGTGGGCAACGATGCCTCGAGCGACCTGGCCGTCATCAAGCTCAAGGACGCCGACGCCTCCAAGCTCACGCCGATCGAGATCGGTGACTCCTCCAAGCTCAACGTGGGCGAGTGGGTCATGGCGATCGGCTCGCCGTTCGGCAACGAGCAGTCTGTCTCCACGGGCATTGTGTCGGCGCTGTATCGCTCCACGGCCATGAGCTCTACCAACGGTAACACCATCTATGCCAACATGATCCAGACCGATGCCGCCATCAACCCGGGCAACTCCGGCGGCGCGCTCGTTAACGATAACGGCGAGCTTGTGGGTATCAACTCGCTCATCGAGAGCTATTCGGGCTCCAGCTCGGGCGTGGGCTTTGCTATTCCCGTTAACTACGCCAAGAACATTGCCGACCAGATTATCGACGGTAAGACGCCGGTGCACCCGTACCTGGGAGCTACGCTTTCGAGCGTCAACGCGCTCAACGCCCGCACCAACAAGTTGAGCACCGATAGCGGCGCGTACGTGGCGAGCGTCGTCGAGGACGGTCCCGCCGCCAAGGCCGGCATCCAGGAGGGCGACGTCATCACCAAGCTGGGCGACGATGAGATTTCGAGCGCCGATGGTCTGATCATCGCGCTGCGCAGCCACGAGGTGGGCGAGAAGGTCGAGATCACGCTCATGCGCGGCAAGGAAGAGAAGAAGGTCACGGTCGAGCTGGGCTCCGACGAGGAGCTGCAGAACCAGCAGCAGAACGACAGCGCGACCGATACCGGCAACGGCGGTATTACCGACGAGCAGCTGCGCCAGTATCTGGAGGAGCTGCTTGGCCAGCAGGGCCAGGGTCAGGGCAACGGTCAGGGTTTCTAACGAGCCGTTTCGCACATATCGAGCCAGAGGGGGGGCTGTTCCGCCAACGCGGGACAGCCCCCTCTTTTCCTATTGATCCGTTGGGACAGAGGAAAACGAATCATTTGGAAATGGCAAGGGCATGGTTTGATCGCGCGATCCATCCCGGTTCGGCGGCTGCCGATTCGGTGCGGTTTGAGACCGCTATTCGGCGCCATGGTGACCGGTGGTACTCTAGTATCCGTTTGAAATCGAGCGAAGGAGTGCCGCTATGGAGCAATCGAGCCTGTTTGGTGACGGCGTGGACATCGATACCGAAACGCCCGCGGGCGCGGATGCCGCTGCGCCGGCCGACGCCCATGCCCAGGCCGCCGCGCGCGCGGCCGAGCTGCGCCACGAGCTCGATTACCACGCGTACCGCTACTACATGCTCGATGCGCCCGAGATCACGGACGCCGCCTTCGACAAAATGCTCGTTGAGCTGCAGCAGATCGAGGCGACCTACCCCGACCTGGTGACGCCCGACAGCTATACCCAGCGCGTGGGCGGCTACGTGAGCGAGCAGTTTACACCGGTCACACATATGGCGCGCATGTATTCCATGGACGATGCTATGGATCTGGACGAACTTGACGCGTGGCTCCAGCGCGCCGAGGATGCGCTCGGTGCCGGCAGCGTCACCTATACCTGCGAGCTTAAGATCGACGGCTTGGGCGTCGCGCTTACCTACCAAAACGGCACCTTCGTACGCGCCGCCACGCGCGGCGACGGCACCACGGGCGAGGACGTGTCGCTTAACGTGCGTACCATCAAGGATGTGCCCATGCACCTGTCCGAGCCGGCGCTCGCCCACATGGGCGCCGATCGCGAGCGTACCATCGAAGTGCGTGGTGAGGTCTACATGCCCAAGGGCAGCTTTGTCCGTCTAAACGAAGAGGCCGATGCCGAGGGCCGCGACCCCTTTGCCAACCCGCGCAACGCTGCTGCAGGATCCCTGCGCCAAAAGGACCCCAAGGTCACGGCGCGCCGCGACCTGGCCACCTTTATCTACGCCATTGCCGATACCGATCCGCTGCACGTCCACAGCCAGCGCGAATTTCTCGACTGGCTGCGCAGCGCCGGCTTCAGCGTCAACCCCAACGTGGCCCGCTGCGCCACGCCGGCCGAGGTCCACGAGTTCTGCGCCCAGGCCCTCGAGCACCGCGGTGACCTGGACTACGACATCGACGGCGTAGTCGTAAAGGTCGACAGCTTCCAACAGCAGCTCGACCTGGGCTTTACCGCCCGCGCGCCGCGTTGGGCCATCGCCTTTAAGTTCCCGCCCGAGGAAAAGCAGACCGTCCTGCGCGAGATTCGCATCCAGGTGGGTCGCACCGGCGTGCTCACGCCGGTCGCCGAGTTCGACCCGGTGACGGTCGCCGGCTCCACCATCGCGCGCGCCACGCTGCACAACATCGACGAGATCCGCCGCAAGAACGTGCGCGAGGGCGACACTATCATCGTGCACAAGGCGGGCGACGTAATCCCCGAGGTCGTGGGCCCGGTGCTCGACAAGCGCCCGGCCGATTCGGTCGACTGGCACATGCCCGAGGTCTGCCCCGTGTGCGGCAGCCCCGTGGTTCACGAGGATGGCGAGGTGGCCTACCGCTGCGTGTCCATCGACTGCCCCGCACAGCTCAAGGAGCGCCTGCTCCACTGGGTGAGCCGCGGCTGCATGGACGTCGACGGCCTGGGCGACGAGATCGTCGACAAGATGATCGCCGCTGGCCTGATCCACGATGTTGCGGACTTCTACCAGCTCACGGTCGACGACATCGCCGGCCTGGACACGGGGCGCGTGTACGCCAGCTCCAACAGCAAAAAGGGCGTTAAGAAGGGCGATCCCATTCCGGTAGGCCTTAAGACGGCCGAGAAAATCATCGCCGAGCTCAACAAGTCCAAGAGCCAGCCGCTCGGTCGCGTGCTGTTTGCCCTGGGCATCCGCCACGTGGGCAAGAGCGTGGGCGAGGTCATCGCCGAGCGATTCCTGTCGATCGACAAGCTCATCTTGGCGAGCGAAGAGGATATCGCCGAGTGCGAGGGCATCGGTCCCAAGATTGCGGCGAGCGTCAAGCAGTTCCTGGCCGTGCCCGAGAACCTCGCCGTGCTGGAACGTCTGCGCCAAGCGAGCCTTTCGCTCGAGGTCGACTTGGGCGCCGCTCATGCGCAAGCCGCGGCCGAAGCTGGCGTGGCGGGCGAGCTCGCCGACGCACAGCCGCTTGCGGGTCTGACCTTCGTGCTCACCGGCACGCTCGTCAACCGCACGCGCGACGAGGCAGGCGCGGCGCTCAAGGTGCTCGGCGCCAAGGTTTCGGGCAGCGTGTCGAAGAAGACGAGCTATCTGGTCGCCGGCCCCAAAGCGGGCTCCAAGCTCACCAAAGCCGAGCAGCTGGGCGTGCCTGTATTGGATGAGGACGCACTCGAGCAGATTTTGGCTACTGGCGAGGTGCCTGAGGCGTAAGGCATCGATAGCCAAATTGAAGAACCGCCCGGAAGCACGATGCCTTCCGAGCGGTTCTTACTTTGCTGGGGCAACCGGCACCGTGATCTGCGTTACGTAGGTTGCCGGGTCGTCGCTGATGATGTCATCGATAAGGGCGATCTCGCGCGAAGGCCCGGTGGGCGCCAGGTTGTGCTCGCGCATATAGCCGAGCAGCTGCTTATAGCGCGGGGCTGCTTGCCCGTGCGTGCCGCGGAAGCTTATGGTCAGGCAGCGCGCGGCAGGTCGCGTCTCAACGTCGCCCAAGTAATCATCGGTGTCATCGAGCAGCAGGAAGACCTCGTCGTAGCCATCAAAGTCGCCGGCGGCGAGGCGTTCGGGCGCGATGCCCACACCCAGATTGCCCAGATAGGCAAAGGTTTCGTGCTGCCCCTGCTGAAGCTGGCGGATATGCCATCCCAGCGAATAGGCGTCGGTGGGATTGACGCGCTCGTGCAGCGTGGCGCAGCGAAGTTCGGGTTCCTCGATTTCGCTAATGGTGTCGAGATCAGCATTCAAAGCGCCATGAAGCAAGGCAAGCCGCTGGTCAATCTTGCGCGACATGCGCTCCAACTCACGCCGCCTGTGCTCAATTAACTCCTGTTGCTTGGTCAGTTGCCGTTGTATCAAATCCATATCGCGCGTAGTGACAAACTCGCGAATCTGCGCCAGCGGCAAGTCGAGAACGCGCAGGTTGCCGATGGTGTTGAGGGTGGAGAGCTGCCGCGATCCGTAGTAGCGGTACCCACTTGCCGGATCGACATATGCCGGCTCCAACAGCCCCATCTGCTCGTAATGACGCAGTGTGCCCACGCTCAAATTGAGCAGGCGCGCCACCTCGCCAATGCGGAGCAGGCCCTCGGTATGTTCAGTTGGCGAGTCGGCCATAGGAACGCTCCTTTCAATAGAGCCGGGGAGGGGCGCCAGGCTCGCGTTGCCCCGCTACGCCATCAGCTTGTCAAAAGTTCCGCGGCGGTTGAGCACGGTAAATGCAATCACGCAGATGGCCGCCGACAGAATCGACCCGCACGGCGAGGCGATACCCATGGGGAACAGCGTGTCGGAATAGGCGTTCGACAGCAGCCATGCACCGGGCACGCGAATGAGCGCCACGGCCAGCACGTTGTGCGCAAAGCCGATGTAGCTCTTGCCGTATGCAGCGAAAAAGCCGCTAAAGCAAATGTGGATGCCGGCAAAAATCGCGTCGAGAATATAACTGTGCATATAGCCAGTACCGGCGGCGACCACCGCGGCGTCTTTGGCAAAAAAGCCGATAAACGCTGGTGCCACCAGCCACATGAGCACCGTGACCAGGCAGCCGTACACCACCGAGATGGTCATGGCATCCTTGAGCACCTGACGCGCGCGGTCGCCCTTGCCCGCACCGGCGTTTTGCGCCGTGAGCGCGCTGACGGTAGCGCCCATGGAACTCGGCACAATGAACAAAAAGCTGATCATCTTCTCGACTAGGCCCACGGCGGCGGCGTCGACCAGGCCGCGGTGGTTGGCGATGACGGTGATGAACATAAACGCCACCTGGATGCAGCCGTCCTGCACGGCCACGGGCACGCCGATCTTAAGAATGCTACCGAGCACCTCGGGCTGGGGGCGCAGGTCGCTGCGCTTAACGTGGATGTTCGTGCGACGGCTTTTGAGCCACACGAGCGCGAGGGCAACGCTGGCCGTCTGTGCGATGACCGTGCCGAGTGCGGCGCCCACGGGGCCGAGCCCCATGTGGCCGATAAACAGAAAATCAAGCGCGATGTTGATGATGCACGCCACGCCGATCACGTACATGGGCGAGCGCGAATCGCCCAGCCCGCGAAAGATGGCCGAGAGGATGTTGTACGCGGCGATAAAGGGAATGCCGATAAAGCAAATGCGCAGGTAGGCGGCGGTGCCTTCGACCGCCTCGGCCGGCGTGCCAATGAGCGCCACGATCTGCGGGCACAGTGCGAGCAAGACAGCGGCCAGCACCACCGAGACACCCATAAAGAGCGTGATGGTGTTGCCGATGGCGGCCTCGGCGCGGTCGAAGCGGCGCGAGCCCACGGCGTGGCCGACGATGACCGTCGTTCCCATGGCCAGACCCACGAGCGTCACAGTGATGATATAGAGCGTCTGCGCGCCATTGCCCACGGCGGTGATGCCGGCGGCGCCGCTAAACTGCCCCATCATGTACAGGTCGGCCATGCCGTAGAGCATCTGCAAAAAGTACGAGAGCATATAAGGCAGGGCAAAGACCGCGATGGTCTTGAGGACGTTGCCGCGTGTGAGGTCGTGTTCCATGGGCGGGGCTTTCTGGCTGGGTTCGTTTTGCTACCAGTGTAGTGAAAACCCTGCAACGATTGTAGAGTCAAGGTTTATGTTGGCAGCGGGGCGAAAAAAGTCGCGCTCGCGTTCATTTCCAATTGAATACAGAGATGCACCTTGCGAGCTTAGCGCCTGCACTAGCCTTGCAGAAATCGATTTCGGAACACTTGACACCGCCGCATGGCGCGCCATAATACGTGGGTTTGCGAACAACGTTTGATGGGGGATGAACCTGCGTGCGCAATCTCAAGATTCTGTTTTCCTATCTGGGGGCATACCGCCGCGATGCCATTCTCGGCGTGTTCTTTGTGACGGCCGAGACGGCGCTCGAGCTGTTTATCCCGGTCATCATGGCAAATATCATCGACGTGGGCGTGCCCGCGGGCGACATCAACTACATGCTGTTGCAGGGCGCGTATATGCTGGTATGCGCCGCATGTTCGCTGGTACTTGGCTTGGGCTATGCACGCACGTCTGCTCGCGTCGCCTCGGGGCTGGGCGCTAACCTGCGCGAGGCCGAGTATCGCAAGATCCAGACGCTCGCTTTTGGCAATCTGGACAACTACGACGCCAGCTCGCTTGTCACTCGCATGACCACCGACATCACCGTGATTCAAAACGCCGTAGGTAACGGTTTCCGCCCCATGGTGCGCGGGCCGGTAAATCTGGTCATGGGCCTCGTCTACGCTTTCGCGCTCTCGCGCGAGCTCGCGGCGGTCTTTGCCGTCATTCTGCCGATGCTCGCCATCGTGCTCGGTATCATTACCGTGCGCGTGAGCCCGCTCTACCGCCAGCTGCAGACCTCGATGGACCATCTCAACGGTGTGGTGCAGGAGGACCTCACCGCCGTGCGCGCCGTCAAGGCGTACGTGCGTGCCGAGCACGAGGAGGCCAAGTTCGATGCCGTCAATACCGAGCTTGCGCGCACCGCGACGAAGACCTTTGGCAACGCCGTGCTCAACCTGCCGGTGTTTCAGCTGTCGATGTACGTGGCAGCGCTTTCCATTCTGTGGATCGGCGGGCGCATGATTCTTGCCGGCGAGCTCGGCGTGGGCTCGCTCACGGGCTTTATGAGCTATGTGCTGCTGATCATGAACTCGCTCATGATGATTTCCAACGTGTTTTTGCTGCTCACCCGCGCACTTGCCAGCGTGGAGCGCATCTCACGGGTGCTCGACGAGCGTTCGCTTATCCAAGCGCCCGACGCTGCCGCTGCCGTGCACGGGGTGGCCGACGGAAGCATCGAGTTTCGCGACGTGTCGTTTAAGTACCGCGCGGATGCTGCCGAGGATGTGCTCGAGCATATTGACCTTTGCATTGAGGCAGGCTCCACGGTGGGCGTGCTCGGCGGCACGGGCTCGGGCAAGAGTTCGCTTGTGCAGCTGATCGCGCGCCTGTACGACGCCACCGAAGGCGCCGTACTCGTGGGCGGGCGCGATGTGCGCGATTACGACCTGGTTGCCCTGCGCGACGCGGTGGGCATTGTGCTGCAAAAGAACGTGCTGTTTACGGGTACCGTGCGCGAGAACCTGCAGTGGGGCGCGCCCGATGCCACCGACGAGGAGCTCCTGCGTGCCTGCCGGGCGGCATGCGTGGACGAGTTCCTGGATCGCATCGGCGGCCTTGACGGCTATCTGGGCCCGGGCGGTGCCGGTGTCTCGGGCGGGCAGAAGCAGCGCCTGTGCATCGCGCGTACATTGCTCAAGCATCCGCGTGTGCTCATCTTTGACGATTCGACCAGCGCGGTCGATATGGCGACCGACGCCAAGATCCGCGAGCATATCGCTCAGATTCCCAACACGACGGTGATTGTCATTGCGCAGCGCATTGCGAGCGTCATGGATGCCGCCCGCATTATTGTGTTGGACGACGGCCGTGTCCACGGCGTGGGCACGCATGAGGAGCTGCTGGCGGGCGACAACATCTACCAGGAGATTTATGCCTCGCAGATGGAGTTCGCTGGGAACGCAGACACCGGCGACGGCTGCGACGATCGCTGCGCGAACGATCAGTTTTCCTCCGTCCCCAGCGAATCGCCCTTGGAAGGGGGTGAGCGCCATGCCTAAGACCGCAGCCCAAGCACGCCCTGCCGACCTCAAGCGCACTGTGCGTCGCTTGCTCTCCTACATGGGGCATGCCAAGTTCTCGTTGCTCGCGGTGGGCGTGCTCGCCTCCGTCGCCGCCATCGCGAGCCTCGCCGGCACCTACATGGTGCGCCCCATCGTTAACGGTTTGGCCACGGGCGGGGAGGAACTGCTCGCCAAGCAGGTCATCCTGACGGCGATCATCTACGCCGTGGGCGTACTCTCCGCTCTGGGCTACTCGCAAATTATGGTGCGTGCGGCCCAGCGCGTGGTATCCGATATCCGCCGCGACCTGTTCGCGCACATCCAGACGCTGCCGCTCAGTTATTTTGACAGCACGCGCTCGGGCGACATCATGAGCTTCTTTACCAACGACGTCGACACCGTCTCCGAGGCGCTCAACAACAGCTTTGCCAACGTGATTCAGGCGAGCATCCAAATGGTCGGCACCACGGCTATGCTCATCATCCTCAACTGGCAGCTCACGATTATCACGCTCGTGTGCGACGCGGCCATTGTGCTGTACGCGCGCTACTCGGGCATGCGTTCCAAGCGCTTTTTTGCCGCTCAGCAGGCGTCGCTGGGCGATTTGGACGGATATATCGAAGAGATGGTCTCGGGCCAAAAGGTCATCAAGGTCTTTAATCACGAACAGGCCAACGTGGCTGGTTTTGACGTGCGCAACCAAGAACTGCGCCGCACCGGTGGCGCCGCGCAAGCCTACGCCAACTCGATGGTGCCCATGACCGTGGTGATCGGCTATGCCAACTACGCCGTCGTCGCCGTGGCGGGCGGCATGCTCTGCATCAAGGGACTCGCCGACGTAGGTGCGCTTGCGAGCTATCTGGTCTTCGTACGCCAGGCCGCCATGCCCATCAACCAGTTTACGCAGCTGGGCAACTTCTTGCTCAATGCGCTGGCCGGTGCCGAGCGCCTGTTTGCGGCTATGGACCTTAAGCCTGAGGTGGACGAGGGCTGCGTGGAGCTGGTGCAGACGGGCGACGCCTCGTGGGCGTGGAAGATTCCCGAGGGCCAGGGCGTGGGCGCGTACGGGCACTTGCATGATGTGGCTGCCGTTGATGAGTCGGGCCGTGCGGTGGCTGCCGACGGTACCGAGCTCACGTGCGGCTTGGTCCCGCTTGCCGGCGACGTGCGCTTCCATGCCGTGGACTTTTCCTACGTGTCGGGCACCCGTGTGCTCACGGACCTCAACCTGTTTGCCAAGCCGGGGCAAAAAATCGCGTTTGTGGGCTCGACGGGCGCCGGAAAGACGACCATCACCAACCTCATCAACCGCTTTTACGAGGTCGATGACGGCGAGATCACGTACGACGGCATCGATGTCAAGCACATTGCCAAGGCCAGTCTGCGTGGGTCGCTCGGCATTGTGCTGCAGGACACGCACCTGTTTAGCGGCACCATTGCGCAGAACATCCGCTTTGGCAAGCTCGACGCGACCGACGAGGAAGTGCGCGCCGCTGCCGAGGCAGCCTGCGCGGATTCGTTTATCCGCCGCCTGCCTAGAGGGTACGACACGCCGGTCACGGCCGACGGCGCCAACCTGTCGCAGGGCCAGCGCCAACTGCTCGCCATCGCGCGCGTGGCCGTTGCCGACCCGCCGGTGCTCATCTTGGACGAGGCCACGAGCTCCATCGACACGCGTACCGAAAAGCTCATCGAGCGCGGTATGGACCGCATCATGCGCGGACGCACCACGTTTATGATCGCGCACCGCCTGTCCACCGTCCGCGACGCCGATGCCATCATGGTCCTTGAACACGGCCGCATCATCGAGCGCGGCACGCACGAAGAGCTGCTCGCTCAGCACGGCGAATACTGGCAGCTCGCGCATGGCTTAAAAGAGCTGGATTAACCCGTTCGAGCACGATGCTTTGAGCCCTCCGTGCCCCCTCACCTAGCCTCAAACCATCACAACATTCGACGTTTTTCGCCAAAATCGAGAAAAGCATCGAATGTTGTGATGGTTTTTCTGCCACTCGGCCGGGTGGAATCGCTTTCTTGTGCACGAAGGTGTGCGGACCCGTGGGCAGGGGAATAAGGTTGGTTATCCGACTCCATTGGAGGGCTCATGGACCTGCCGATCGTCTTGTCCCATAAGACTGCCTGGCTGTACCACAACGTGGCGCGCCCGTCCGAGCCGCTCTCGCGAGCAAGCAGCCTATACGATGAGGACTCGCTTGCTAGCGAGGCGGAGCCGACTGCGAGCCTGCCCAAATTGGGACTCGATGCCAAGGGACTGAGGGCTTCAACGGCAGTTGGGATCGTTACCGACTATCTGGTTTCGCTTGGTATTCCACGAGAAGAGCTCGATCATATCGACACGCTCGTCAACTTCGATTTTGAGCGCTCGACGCCGGCTGGATTTAGGTGCCACGTGTTTGGGGCGCCGGTACCTCCAGGCCATCTTATCGAGGTGGCAGAGGGCCTTCTAGTGGTTGATGAGGCCATGTGCTTTGTTCAAGCGGGTTCGTGGATGAGCGAGCCCGAGCAGCTGGAATATGGCTACGAAATCTGCGCCCGATACCATTTGAATCATCTGTCGACGGACGATTATGTCGAGATGGGGCAGAGGTATACCGTTGCCGACTTGATTGCCTATTGCAATGAGAACCGATCTCGTCAGGGGGCTATACGCGCGGCCGCCGTGCTCAGGCGCGTGCACGATGGCGCGCGATCGCCCATGGAGACGGCCACCGCAATCATGGTCGTAGCAAAACGTTCCCAGGGAGGGCTGGGATACGCCAAGATCGAGCTCAACCATCGGGTTGATGTTCCCAGCGAGTTCAAGTATCTCGCAAAGGCCGGGTATTTCGAGATCGACGTATATGCACCTGCGAGCGGTACGGGGATTGAATATAACGGCTCGGACCATCTTGATAAACAGCGCAGCGCGTCGGATGCGGAGCGCATGACCGTGCTGAGCGCGCTGGGCTTTAGGATGATCGTCCTCACCGGGACTCAGTTTGCCCATCAGCTGCAATTGCACCGGGCGATGAACGCCATCGCGCTTGCGATAGGCCTTAAGTGCGACCGAAGCGAAGCGTTCCAGAAACGTCAGAACGACCTGCGAGAATTCGTGATTCGGCACTGGGACGGCGGCCTCTAGGGGCGTTTTGGTCCTTCTACGGGGTGCCGTGGGCAGGCAAACCATCACAACATTCGACGTTTTTTGCCAAAATCGGGAAAAGCATCGAATGTTGTGATGGTTTGTGTGCTGAGGATGGGCTTGGGAAGTTCGTTTTGCTCGAAGCGACCTGTCCTGTCGTACGGGTGTCGGCGTGATTCTCCCGTGGGGTATTATGTTTTCCGAAGAATAAAACGCCGCGTGAGGGGAGGCCTGCGTGGACGGACACGTGCAACATGACGGCTTTGGCCGCGATATCAACTACCTGCGTATTGCCGTTACCGACAAGTGCAATTTCCGCTGCATTTACTGCATGCCGGCCGATGGCGTGGCGCCCCGCGCGCACGACGAGCTGCTCAGCGCCGAGGAAATCGCCCGCTTTGTGCGCTTGGTAGCGGGGGAGGGCATTCGCCGCGTGCGCCTGACGGGCGGCGAGCCGCTGGTCAGCCGCCGTATCATTCCGCTTATTCGCGACATCCGCGCGATTCCGCAGATCGAGGACATCTCGCTTACCACCAACGGCGCCTTGCTGCCCAAGCTGGCGCCGCAGCTCAAAGACGCGGGGCTTAACCGCGTCAACATCTCGCTCGACACGCTCGACCCCTTGCTGTTTGGAAAGATCACGCGCCTGGGTCGGCTCGAGCAGACCATGGCCGGCATCGACGCGGCGCTGGCTTGGGGCTTTGAGCCCGTTAAGGTCAACTGCGTTGTGGTGCGCCGACTCAACCAGGATGTGGCGGCCCTTGCGCGGCTCACGCTCGACCGCCCCATCCACCTGCGCTTTATCGAATACATGCCCATTGGCGACGAGCGCACGAGCTCGCATTGCGCTGTGGACCCGCATGCGCCCGCGCTCAATCCCGAGCTGTGGGACGCGAGCGATACCGTGCCGAGCGACGAGCTGCGGGCGCGCATCAATGCCGGGGCCGCCGCGGTGGGACTGGGCGACCTCGAGCCGCTCGACATCAACGACGCTCCTGCCGGCGCGGGCCCTGCGCGCTACTGGCGCTTTCCGGGTGCGGCGGGAACGGTCGGCTTCATCAGCGCCATGTCCAATCATTTTTGTGCGAACTGCAACCGTCTGCGCCTGACGGCCGATGGCAACGTGCGTCCGTGCCTGTTCAGCGATGCCGAGTATTCGGTGCGTGAGGCGCTGCGCCGTGGTGATGATATGCAGGTACTTTCGATTTGGCGCGATGCTGTGGCCCACAAACCGCAGGAACACGCGATAATTGAGGGCACGCAACGATTTATGTCCCAAATCGGAGGGTGATCATATGGCCAAGAGCAGGTACGCCGATGCCACCAAGGCCGCTCGCAGGGCCGCGATGTCTGCCCACAAAGTCACGGCTGCGGCGAATGCTGGCAACGCCGACGCGTCCGCGCAGCCGACTGCCGGTGCTGCCACCGAGCCCGCCCGTGACGCCCGTCGCGACGAGCTCACGCACGTGGACGCCAAGGGCGAGGTGCGTATGGTGGACGTGTCCGACAAGGCCGAGACCCATCGCATTGCCATCGCCGAGGGCACCATCCTCATGCACCCCGAGACGCAGGCCATGGTGCTGCAGGACCGCGCTAAAAAGGGCGATGTGCTTGCTTGTGCGCGCGTGGCGGGCATCATGGCCATCAAGCGCACGAGCGACATCATCCCCATGTGCCATCCGCTGCTCATTACCAAGAGCAAGTGCGACATTGCGCCCATCGCTCCGGCGGGGACGCCGGCCGAGGACGTGCCCGAGGGCTGGGCGCCGGCGCGCGTGGACGGGCAGGTTGGCTTTCACGTACTGGTTACAGCTGGTGTGACGGGCAAGACCGGCATCGAGATGGAGGCCCTGACCGGCGCGAGTGCCGCGTGTCTGACCATCTATGACATGTGCAAGGCCGTCGATCGCGGCATGGAGATCGTCGACGTGCGCCTGCTGCACAAGGAGGGCGGTCGCTCGGGCGTGTGGGATCGTGCCGAACGCCAGGCCGCTACTGTTGAGGCCGTGGGAGCCGCGGGCAATGCACCCGCGGGCACACCCGTCGCCGTTGCGCCCGCAGCTCCGGCACCGGCCGTTCCCGCGATCGCGTTTATCGGCTACCAAAACTCGGGCAAGACCACACTCGTCGAGAAGGTCATCGCCGAGCTCACACGCCGCGGCCTGCGCGTAGGTTCGCTCAAGCATCATGGGCATCATGGCTTTGATATCGATGTGCCCGCTAAGGATACGTGGCGCCATCACCAGGCCGGATCCAAGCACGTGGGACTCATCTGCGCCACGCGCTGGGCGGAGTACGCCGATACGCGCGAGGAGGACGAGATGCTCGCGCGCGAGCTGCTGTCGCGCTACAACGATGTTGACGTGGTGATCATCGAGGGCTACAAGACCGAGGGCTTCGACAACATCGTGGTGGCGCGCTCCGGTGTCGACCGTCTGCGCGGCAAGAGCTCGCTCGATCTGGTCGACGGTCACACGCTGGCCCTTGCCTGCAACGAGGCCCTGGCGCGTCAGGCCTTCGACGCCGGCTTTGCGACCCGAGCCATCAACATCAACGACGCCCGAGCCATCTGCGACCTCATCCAAGATCATCTGGCCTAAAACCTGCCAAAAAGGGACAGGTTTGTTTTGGCAGGTTTTATCTGGGCAGACGTCACTTCCACCACAAAGGGGCCAGGCACCTTTGTGGTGGTTTTTGCTTTGGTAGATGTGTGGGACATGCCTTACAATCTACCAAGTAGTTCATGACGGGCGAAAAACGGAGAAAAGGGGCTTGATGCGTCCTTAATGTTTCATGCGGATTGATTGATTTGACAGACGGTGGCGAATGCCCGCCGTCCGCATTCGTATGAAACAAGGAGTCTCCATGCTCGCCTCCCTTTTCTCAAAGCCTCAATCATCGCTGTCCGCGCAGGCCAAGCGCCTGGTGGCGATGCGCTTTCTCATCTACACCGGTTTTCAGACCAGCTACTTTATCGGCGTCATCGGAACGCTCACCTATGCGGACGGCGCTTCGGTCGTCGCGACATCGCTGGCCGTCCTGTTCATGAACGTTTTCGTGATCCTGGGATCCTTTGCGGGCGGTGCTGCGCTCGATGCATGGGGTCCGCGCCGCCATTTCTTGCTGAGCATCGTCGGTGCTCTTGCAACTGGCACGGCAATCATCGCCTTTGGTAGCGCGACCGGCGTCGTCCTGCTCGGCGCGGTGTTTCTGGGCTTTGTGATGGGATTCGCCCAGCCCATCGCCACGTCCTATCCGGCCTACCTCACCGACGATCCTGTCGAGCTCAAAGACATCAACTCCGCCATCGCCATGTTTTCAAACGTGAGTATCATCGTTGGCCCCACGCTGGGTGGCTTTGTCGCGGCTGCTGCGTCGTCGCGCGCGGTGTTTGTTCTCATGATGCTCTTTACCGTGCTGGCGTTTATTGCCGGCTGGGGCTTTAGACCGCAAGCAGTTCGCGTCGCCGCGCGTGAAAGTACTCCCGCGGACAGCAGTACAACGGCAATCACTGCCAGCCAAAGCCCCGACCCCAACACATCTTCCCGCGTCACCTTCGCGACCAGCATCAAGACAGTCTTTACCAACAGCGTCCTTGCCCTGCTGTTCTGCATTATTTTCCTTTCAAACTTTGGCTACGGTGCCTTCGACCCGCTGGAGTCGTTCTTCTACCGCGGTGTCCTGCACGTCGGTGTCGAATGGATGGGCTGGCTCTCGTCGGCCAGCGGTGTGGGCGCGGTGCTGGGCGCCGTGGCCGCGCTCCGCTTGCCGCCGCACTTGGTCAACCTAAAAACGCTGCTCGTGGCACTTATGTCCGTGGGCCTGGGAAGCCTGCTCTATGTGGGGACGCCGTACGTGGGTGTGGCCCTTGTCGGTCAGGTCGCCCTGGGCATAGCTTGGGGTGTCGTCAACCCGTTCCACAACACCATCGTGCAAACGACGGCGCCGCTCGAGCAGCTTGGTCGCGTCAATTCGGTCATGGGCTTTGGCAATATGTTCGCTGGCGTGGCCCCGCTGGCGATTGCTCCGTGGCTGGCGGCGACGTTTGGCGTGCAGCAGACGCTCATCGGAGCAGGCATGGTCGTGACGGCAGTCCCCGCGGCGTTGCTGCTGTTTGGGCGCCGGCATTTTGATCGTGCCGCAAGGCAGTAAAGACCATCACAACATTCGATGAAAATCGCGATTTTGCCGAAAAACATCGAATGTTGTGATGGTTTGGCCCACAAACGCCACTTCCCCCACAAAGGGGGCCAGGCACCTTTGTGGTGGTTTTTGCTTTGACGGGCCGCGCCTGTGCCTTGGTATACCATGTACGCCGTTTGCGAATACACCCCACACCGCCGCACAACTCAGAAAGGCCCCCATGGACGCCACCTTCAGCCACATCAAAGCCGTGTTCTGCGATATCGACGGTACGCTGCTCACGAGCCGGCACACGGTGTCCCCGCGCACCGTGGCGGCGATCCGCGCCCTGCGCGAGTGCGGCGTGCTCTTTGGCCTGTGCACCGGGCGCGACGCCCACGCGACCGAGGCCATGTACGAGCTCTGGGGCATCGAAGGCTTGGTGGACGTGCTCGTGGGCTGCGGTGGTGCCGAGGTCATCGACCGCGCGCACGACATCAACGAGCTGAGCTATCCGCTGTCGGGCGAGACCATCGCGCGCATCTGCAAGCACATGGCGGACCTTCCGGCAACGCCCGTCTGCCCCCGAGACGGCGTGTTCTACGTGCCCGAGAGCAACGCGTGCGTCGAGCACCTGTCGCGCGTCGACGGCGTGCCCTACCAGGTGGTCGATTTTGCCGAGTTTTTGCGCGAGCCACAGCCCAAGGTGATGTTTACCATGGCGCCTGAGGTAATGCCGCGGGTGATTGAGCGGGCGTCGACGTTTGCCGATAACACCGTTAAGGCGGCGGCTCTGCAGACCACGCAGCGGCTCTACGAGTTCATGGATCCGCGCGTGTCCAAGACGCGCGGCCTGGTGCGCGTGGCAGAGCTCAACGGCATGGAGCTCCAGAACATCTGCGTGTTTGGCGATGCCGATAACGACACCTGCATGGTGGCTGACGCCGGCGTGGGTGTGGCCATGGCAAATGGCAGCGATGCCACTCGCTCCGCCGCCGATTTTGTAACCGCGAGCAACGACGAAGACGGCATCGCGATCTTTATCCAGGAGCACCTGCTGTAGCACCGGGGAAGAACCACCACAATAGGTGGCAGGCATCTTTGTGGTGGCCTCAGGCGATTTGGGCGAATTGCTACCTAGAATCTGCACGAAAATTCAAATATAGTTGTCTGAACATCATGCTTCTAACCATCGGTGGGTTAAAGATATTCTCATCAGTTTGGTAGGATATTCCTTCCGGTTAATGACCTACCGCTCACGGTCGATTTTCGACCGTTCACAGGATGTTTGCTCTTGAGCAAAAGGTTGTGCAAATAAATAAAATGCTATTAAAAAACTGATAACTAACTTAATTACCGGTAGAAACAAAAAATAGATAGCGAATAAACGAAGGTAAATCTGAGTAAATGTCAAGAGAATTAAGAACTTGCACAAAAATGTCGGTTTTGCTGCTCAGATGTTTAAACAATCGTTATAATTGCATCACTTAGCGAGCGCAATTACAGATTGCGCAGATACGTTTGATAGGGAAAGAGCAAGATCGCGGTCTCTTGGGGAGGAGACATCGATGAAAGCGAATTCAGACAAATCTAAGCAGAGTAAAAAAGCGACGCGCCGTGTACTGGCAGGCGTTTTGTGCGGAGCCTCCGTTTTGAGCCTGGTACTGTCGCTCGTCATGCCCCCGATCTCGCAGGCCATTGCCAACGATGCCCAGGCAGCTCCTACCGAGGAAACTGTGATGGGGGGGGGTTCTTCAAGTGAGTCTACTGATGTAGAAAACACTACTAACGGGGATGCCGAAAACCAGAATAGTGATGATGCCGAGGATGACGCGAGCGAGGATACCGTCGACGCAGACTCGGCTGCTGATGGTGCGGAAGCCAAGGGTGCGGATGACGGTGCTAACGGCGAGGGCGCAATCTCACTTGCTGCAGAGAATGAACCGACTCATGAAATTAGCAGCGGGACAGATCTGAAGTCAAAGCTCCTTAACAAGGATCTACGCGATGGAAACGGTGCTGCTACTTTTAAGCTAACTGCCGATATTGAGTGCGACGATGAGATTCGGCTTGAAGGGGCAAACACCAAGATCACCTTGGACTTAAATGGCTTCAAGATTAAGCACGATAGTAGTGCCAGTCCGTTGTTCGATGTTGCAGATTATGCGACGCTTACGGTCATGGATTCCGGGAAAGTACCGGAGAAAGTTGCCGACGGCCAGCAGCTGCAAGATAAGGACGAGCACCTGACACCTGAAAATTATGGCAAGACGGCAATAATGTCTTATGACGGTAATGAAGTTCCGGAAGATCTTACCTATTACGTAACCGAATCGGCTGCAAGTGGTGTAGGTACCACTGAGAAGATCAAAGAGTACAAGGCGACTATTAAGGGTGCAATTGTTGGAGTCACCAAGAACTCCAAGATGAGGCTCATTAACGTTTACCAACATGGCACGTTTAACCTCGAAAGTGGCGCTATTACGCAGAAAAAGGACTGCAACGTCGGCAACCTCATCTATGCCGAGAACGGCTCTGCCGTCAATATGAGCGGCGGATACGTTTGCGGCGCTTCCGGCTCGGGTGACGGCGCGGGCATTATGGTATCCAACGAGAAAGGCGACGTCTCGACCCTTAAACTGACTGGCGGCGTCATTGCCGGCAACAGCGCTAATAGGGGCGGTGGTGTGTATGCCCGTTATTCCGAGGTTGCCATAACTAATGGCATAATCTCCGGTAATAGCACACTCGGCGCGGGACTCGGTGGCGGCATTATGGCCGAGGGCGGCATCGTGACCGTTTCTGATGGCTATATCACGAATAATAGAATGGCTAAGTTCTGCGGCCACGATGGCTGGGGTGACCATGGCGGTGCTGGGCTTGCTGCCAATAACGGCGCCCATGTCACCATTTCCGGCGGCCAGATTACTGGCAACTATTCCGAGGAAGCCGGTGGCGGCGTTTACGTTACCGATGTGGATCGAAATGAGGAGTCTTCTCGTTCTGGAATGGCGTGGCTGAATATCACGGGAGGAATTATTGCCTCTAATGTGAGCAACCGATCCGAGGGTGCCGGCATTCGTGTGGGCCAGATGGTTGACGCGATGATTAACGGAACTACGAGCAGCAAGGTCTACATTACGAATAACCATTGCATGTCTCGCTTTGACTGGGGCGGCGGCGGCATCTTTGTCCAGGGAAACTCGAATGCGGGTAAGGAATATACTGCTGGTAGATTATTTGTATACAACTCGTACATTAGCAGCAATACCGCCGGTGGCTATGGTGGTGGCGTTGCAGTCTGCCCGACGGGCAAGACGCTGGTGACGAACACTGACGGCACTGCAATCTTTGGCAATATATCTGCTGGCGTTGAGCACAATGCTGCTGGCGATGAGCACAATGCCAACGGTTACGATCCGGCAACTAACAGTGGTAATGAAGGCAAGCCCCATCTTTCAAGTGGCGGTAGCGAAAAGAATCAAGATCAAGATGCATACAACTCGGAGAAGTTCCGCGAGAACGGCCATGCCGATTTCTTCCTTGCGGCAAAGGATGGCCATAAGGAACCGCTTGCGGCAATAATCGGCAAGATGCTCGGCGGCGGAGACGCCAAGTATTCGGGAAGCAAAGAGCTCAAAGAAGCTATAAAAATTCCTGCCGATGGCGGCGTGCAGATTTATCGGAGTATCGGATTGACTTCGGATGTTCATGTTGGCGACGCTGAAGCAAATAATGCACAGGCGGCTGCTACAACCTTCATCACGGGCAACTATTCCTGGGACCATGGCGGCGGCATCATGTCGAACGGCGACCTGTACCTAGGCGTGCCTGCGGATACGTACGTCTACCCAAGCCTTAAGCTAAAGGCGTCAAAGGCGCTGAAAAATAAGCAAACCGAAAAAGAAGAAATGCTCACAAAAGATCAGTTTTCTTTCGCGGTTTATCGCAAGGATTCGGATACTGCGACGGCGCCTTCTTGGAAAAATGACTCTTTCAGCGATGGTGACTGCACCTTAGTCGGGTCTGCCAAGAATGACGCTGAAGGTAACATCACGTTTGACCTTGGTGAACAGTTCGTAGATAAGACTGTTGTGGCTAACAAGATTACATACTACTTGGTCGAACAGACCGGTGGAGACTCTGACATTGAGTACGACCACACTGTGTACGAGATCGAGGTGCAGCTCACGGACAACGAAACTTTGCTCATGAATGTGCCGAAGAAGGATGATTCAAGTCAGAACGTTCCGCTTTACGTCCATAACTATACGATTACAAGCGTGAGTGCGACCAGGCGCTCCGGAGGTTCAACAAAAGCGCTGGGCATTATGGAAAGAGACGGCGAAGGCTATTATTCGATTATCGACTCCAACGCGGAAAAGACCTTCACCAACAAGTACACTCCGTACACCTCCAGCGGCTCCTGGACTCCTAAGGCGACTAAGGTCGTTAAGGGTGGCGAGATGAAGGAGTTTACGCTCGAGTTTGCGAATAACCCGGACTTCAACAACGCTCAGACGGTTAAGACTTGGGTCGATGGCGACAAGTCCCAGACGCTTTCGTTCTTAAATGCGTCTGGTGAGGGGATTAAGTACTCGCTCTCTGATATCACGAAGAATCCCTTCACTGCCGGTGATCCTACGGGCCGTGGCGCTTCCAAGACCTTTACGTACTACGTGTGCGAGAAGAATGAAAGTTCGATTTTCTCGCATTACAAGTTCGATCAGTCGGTCTATAAGCTTGACGTAACGATGACGGATCAGAAAGATGGCACGATCGCTGCCACGAATGTGACCTACACCCAGACCAAGGACGCTGACGGCAACCCCATCGACGAAGCCGTTCAAACTCCGGTGAAATACAACGACGGATCCGATACTTCTAAGCCGACCTCCATCCCCACCTTCATCAACACCTACTCCACCTCTTTGCCCCTTTCTGGTATGTCGGGCGTCACTCTGACGTACCTTGCCGGCGCGGCGATGCTTTGCGTCGCTGCGGCCTGGATGCACGTTCGTCGCAAGGCGAGCGCGAAGGGAGGTGAGCGTCGTGAATAAGAAAGTTTGCTCCTTCCCGATCTTGTTTGCGCTGCTTGCCCTCCTGATCGGCATCTGCGCGGTTGTGTTCCCCGCATCCGCGCAGGCCGCGCCGAGTACGACCGGATCCATCACGGTGGGCGGTACCGTGGCGCGCAGCTACAACGCCTACCAGATCTTTAGCGCCAACGTCATCGATGACGACAACGATGCCAAAATCGCCACCGACCTTGTCTGGGCAAGCGACGCCGTGCGCGACGCCGTGCTGCCTGTGCTGCATAGCGCTGGTATGCCCAATTCCCAGACCACCGCGCAGGAAGCTGCCGAGCGGCTCAACACCGATTCCCACCTTACGAGCGCGCTGAGCGCACAGCTCGCTCGTTCCCTCCGGAGCTCTGGCGCCGTGTCCGTGGCCCTCAACGCGGGCACGGCGGCCGAGCTGCCCTGTGGCTACTGGCTCATCGTCGCCGACGACGACGCCATCTCCCAGAACGAGGCCGGCACCGCGCCGGTCATGGTTCTGGTCGGCGGCAGCGCCGTCACCGTCAAGCCCAAGGCCGCCACTCCCAAGGTGGCCAAGCATGTGCTGGAGGACAGCACCGCCGCCTGGGGCAAGGCCGCCGACGCCACGGTCGGCGACGACCTGTACTGGCGCCTCTCGGCCACGATTCCCGCGGGTCTTGCCGCCTACGACACCTACGCGGTGCAGTTCGTCGACACCATGAGCGCGGGGCTCGACCCCTCCAAGGTGGCCGCGAGCATGCGCGTATACGTGGCGGCGGGCGCGGACGGCGGCTTCGACGCCGTCTCGACCGGTAAGGACGGCCGCGTCGGCACCGAGCCCGCGAAGGGCTGGACCGACATCACGGCCCAGTGCGCCACCAAGGTAGCGGCCGACGGCAAGACCTTCACCGTGCGCACCGGCGACCTGGTCGCCGCGCTCGGCGGGGCCGACGCCTTTACCGCGGGCGCCCGCGTGATCGCCGTGTACAACGCGCCGCTCAACAGCGCGTGCAACCACGGCATCGCGAAGGGCAACCCCAACGAGGTTTACCTGCGCTACCCGCGCTCTCCTCTTGCCGACCAGTCCGGCGACGCCGGCTTCACTCGCACGCCGAGCGACGACGCGTGCGCCTACACCTGGGATCTCGCACTCACCAAGCGCGGCAGCGACGGCGACAAGCCACTGCCCGGGGCGGTCCTGAGCATCGCCGACGACCGCGGTCGCACGCTTGCGGCCGACGGCACGTGGGATGCGCAAGGCAAGGCCACCGTCACCACGGGCGAGGACGGCCGCGTGACCGTCTCGGGCGTGGACTCGGGCAAGCTGGAGGTCCGCGAGCTCAAGGCGCCCAAGGGCTACACCGCCTTTGAGGGCACGCGCTCCGTGACGGTCAAGGCCGAGGGCCTGGACGTCGACCAGGTGGCCGCCGCCAAGCCTAAGGTGACCGTATCGGCCGAAAGCCCTCTGCGAGTTGATGCCGCCGATGCCGGGAAGGGTTTAGTCGAGTTGTCGGTGCTTAACACCCCAAGTAACGAAGTGAGTCGAGGCTTTATGCCCTCGACGGGAGATAGAACGTTGGTGTTGGTAACGGCTTTGGCCGTCATCGGAGTAGTGGCTATTGTCGTCGCGCTCGTCATCAAGCGGGGAGGAGGTCGCCATGATAAATAATTGTCCCCCCCCCCTGCTCAATGGCGTACTGCCTCCGTAGCGAGTGGCGCGCAGGGAAATACGCCTGCTGGCTTTTGATGATGACGTGAATTAAAGCAACCTCCAAGAAAGAGGTCCCAACATGAAAACATCCAAGAACATCGCACGCCTGGCAGTAACCGCCGGCCTCACCGCAGCGCTGAGCTTCGGCGGCGTCATGGCCCCGGTCACGATGGCGTTTGCTGCGGAGGGCGGCAATAGCATCATAATCAGCCAGGTCGAGGGTAACGAGAGCACCAAGTTCAAGGCATACCAGATCTTTAAGGCTACGGTGACCGACGCTGAAAACGGCGGCAAGACCGCTCAGAACATCACGTGGGCAAGCGATACGGTTGGCGAGAAGGTGATTGATGCCATTACGAAAGACTGGAAGGGTTATGACAGCTTGGAGGCTAAGGACCAGCTGTCTGACAGTCCTACGGCCCAGGAAGTAGCCGACTTCCTCATGGCACATGCGGGTTCCACTACTGCAGGATCAACATCGACTGATGGAACGCGAATCGCTACCAACAATGTTCTCTACGCAGTTGCGAATGCCGTTAAGAGTGAGAATCCTGCCTCGACTAACATCGCTACTGGTGTTTCTTGGACTCCTGATCCGGCGAATGGCAACGGCTACTACCTGTTTGTGACCAACGGGGATAGCCTGGGTGCTACCAAAAAGAACACCGGCACGTCCCCGATCTTTGCGGTCGTGGGTGGTAGCGTTGTGACCGTTTATGAGAAGACCAGCGTCCCCACGGTTGAGAAAAAGATTCTTGATGATTCTAAGGTGACGGGCGGTGCCATTACTGGGGTGGCAGAGGCCAATTGGAAGGACGCTGCCGACTCCCAGATTGGTCAAAAAGTGAACTATAAGCTAACCGGTACGATTGCAGATAACTACGCCAGCTATGACTCTTATTCCTATAAGTTTAAGGATACGCTGGAGAAGGGTCTTGACTTCGTCGATGACTCGCTTAGCGTTTATGCACTGAACGGTGATGCATATACCGAGATTGCTCCGGCTAGCTACGCTGTGACTAAACCCACTGATTCCAGTCGTGACCTGGTAGTCGATTTTAGTAAGGGCGAAAAGGGTCTGAAGTCGGCCACCGCGAAAAATGTCGGACCGCTTACGATCGATGCCAACACCAAGATTGTTGTCTTCTACGAGGCAAAGCTCAACGCAAAGGCGGTTATTGCAGGGGACAACAACAAGCTGGAGGGCAACCCCAATACTGTTACGCTCGAGTATTCTAACAACCCCATGGTCGCAGGCACTGGCACCTCGGCGCCCGACACCGTCAAGGACTACACCTACGGCCTCAAGATCAACAAGGTCGACCTGGGTACCGAGAAGGCATTGAAAGATGCTAAGTTCACCATTACAACTAACGGTGACGAGAAAAGCACAGAAGTTAAATATGTCACGAAAGACGGTGCTCTGAGCGACGACATGGTCGAACTTTCGACGGGCGCCGATGGTGTCATTAAGCTTACCGGTCTCGATGCTGGCGTCTATACGGTCACGGAAACTTCTGCTCCCGATGGTTACACTAAGGTCGAACCCTTCACCTTCGAGATCAAGCCGACCATGAGCGCCAATGATCCGGACACTGGTCTTACTGCGCTCTCTGGCACGCTTGATAGCAAGAACCAGAGTGACAAGGTCATCGCTGGCCTTACCGATAAGAATGCCGGTGATAACAAGCTAACGGCGCAGGACGGCTCGGAGAAGGTCACCGATGGCTACTTCAATATCACCGTTGGCGATACCAAACAGGTTGGCCTCCCGCTCACCGGTCTCAACGGCGTGACGTTCACTTGGATCGCTGGTGGCGCGGTGCTGTGCATCGGCGTGGCGCACCTTATCCGCAGCCGTAAGCAGGCTGAGGAGTCCGAGCAGGAGTAACGCTCGCTCACCCATCCCTTTGGCAGGTGGGATGTGATGGCCATGAGACTTGCGGACACTTTTCTCGTCCATCCACGTTCTTGCTTTGCCATTCTCTTTTCGGGGCAGACTCCGCACTGGAGTCTGCCCTGTTTTTTGGGACAACGCAGCCAGCCTCCACCGTCCGATGCGGGCTCGTTCGTCATCGCGTTTCTTGACTCGTATGAGGTTCGGTTTAAGGTCCGTAGGCGCACGCGCGGTGCGGACGGTAGAAGGCATTTGCGCCGCAACAAGCGCAAATAAGAATGCCCGGGGGTCGGATCCCGGGCATTTAACAAAAGCTGAAAACTAGGCCGCCCGCGCTCCTAAGTACTTACGCGGGGTGCGTCGTTTTCTGTTGACATTGTATCCCGAATCGCTTCGCCGATTCGGGACATTTTGAAAACGCAAATGCTGGCTTATGCACGAACGGTATCTCATTAATTCCGAAAATTATGTATAATTCCAATACAAACTGGAATCGAACGAAAACAATGGAAATGAACGAAGCGCTAATCTACTTACAAGAAGCACTAGGCCTTTCCGCCAAGACCAAAACTTGGCCTGGATCCGCACACTTGCCGCTGCATCTGCGGACGATTGAGGTCCGCGCTGTTGACGCAAACGGTTTTTCGTTTTTGCTTGCAAGTTTGCCTACTGGCGTCGGGCTTCCCGAGGCTAAGAGAGTCTATAGTCAGCTAGCCTTGCGCGCGGAGACTCCTGTTGTCGTTTCGTTTCCTGATGCCGATGCACGTCAGCGCAAAGCATTGATCGCACAAGGGATTCCCTTTGTCTGCCCAGGCAGACAGGCTTTTCTTCCATTTATGGGCACAGCCTGCACGGAGAGGGGCGGTGCCCGGCCTCGCAATCACGCGTCCAAGATGTCACCCAACGCACAGGCTGCCGCAATCTGGGGAGCAGCCCAGGAGCCATATCGTCCCTATGACCTTTGTCGTGCGCTTGGGATCTCGGCAAGCCGTGCGAGTGAGGCCATAACCGAGCTTGTCGACAGGGGACTCGCGAGGCGCGAGCGTTGCGAGCGACGTGTCGTCGTGCTCCCTGTTGCCGTTGATCTTCTGCTTAGCGAACACATGGCAGAGCTCTCCTCGCCTGTCTCGAAGGTCTTTTTTGCAAGGAAGACGCCGCAGATCGACTATCTTGTTGACGCCGGGGAGACGGCGCTCGCTGCGCGTTCGATGCTCGCTGCGCCGGGCATGGAACAAAAGGCCGTCTTAAGGAGTGCATGGCGTCAACTGAGCGACCTCGAAGTCGCAGACGGGGAGTTGCCGGATAACGACACGGCGATGATCCAAGTGTGGCGCTATGCGCCCGTGTTTGCCGACTCCTCCCGCGTCGATGACATTTCGCTTGCGCTATCTTTGGCGGCAATCGACGATGAGCGAATTCAGCTCGAAGTCGATCGCATGTTTGGAAAGGAATATCCATGGCAAGAAGCGCTGTAGAAGGTCTCCAAGAATTTCAGCAGCATATGCAAGAAGCTGCAGGATCGTATGCCCTTATCGGCGGCACGGCATGCGACATTTTGCTCGCGGAGGCGGGACTTCCGTTTAGGATGACTCACGATTTTGATGTGGTAATTGTCGCCGATGACCGGTTGCCTCAGACGGCAGAAGCTATATGGACTTTGGTGCGTGATGGCGGTTACCGCTGCGGCTGGGGCGAAGGCAAAGGCTCATGTTTTTATCGGTTTACAGAGCCTAAGAGGCCGGGTTACCCCCATATGATCGAGCTCTTTGCGAAGTGCCCCGACTTTCTAAAGGGTCGTGAGGGGATTGATGTGGCACCAATTCACGTTGATGAAAACATAAGCAGTCTTTCGGCAATTTTGTTGGACGATGCTTACTACAGCTTGTTCCTTCGGGGAATTCGGACCGTAGGCGGCGTTTCGGTCCTGGGTACGGAATACATTGTCCCGTTCAAAGCGAAGGCGTATCTCGACCTAAAAGCTAGAAGGGAAGCGGGGGAGAACGTTGATTCGAAGAAGGTAAAAAAGCATAAACGCGATGCGCTGAGGCTTGCTCAGCTGCTTGGCGAGTCGGAAGGTGTCGACCTGTGCGGAGAACTGAAGGACGATATGCTTGCGTTTGTTAAAGATTGTGAGGTGGGCGACGTCAATCTGAAACAGATCGGGGTTGTGGGCGCAACGATGGTGCAGTTGCTCGAGACGATGAAAGCAACATATGGCTTGATTGGTTGAGTGGGGTTACGTGGCCCGGACGGTGCAGTCTAACTGCGTTACCCGGCGCGGAAGCTCGCAATTCGGCTATTATTTGTTTAGACAACTTGAGCTATAGAGGAGTGACCGGCGATGGTGCAGGGCGCCAAACATATGAAGAGCAATAACGTCGCGGCCAACGGCGGCTCAAGCCCTCAGCCCAAACCTCAACCAAAGCCCAAGCGTCGCCGCAAGCGGCTGCCGCGCTGGGCCGACCGGCTCATCACCATCGTCATCATCCTTATTGGCGTGGGCCTTATGACCTGGCCGTGGATCTTGGACCGGCTCGAGGCCTCGGGCGTGTTCAACCAGATCAGCACCGTGTCCAGCACCGTGGACGCGCTGTCTGCCGAGGAGCGCGAGCGCATCCTGCTCCAGGCACGCTCCTTTAACGAGCAGCTGGCGGGCGAGGCCACCGAGCTCCCCGCCGACCAGATCGAGCCCTATGCTCAGCAGCTCATCTTTGACCGCGACCCCATGATGAGCTGGGTCGAGATCCCCTCCATCGACGTGAGTATGCCCATCTACCACGGCACGAGCGAAGAAGTCCTTATGGCGGGCGTCGGCCACCTGGAGGGCACGAGCCTGCCGGTGGGCGGCACCTCGACGCATTGCGTGCTCACCGCGCACTCGGGCATGCGCAACCTGAGCATGTTCGACTACATCCATTCGCTGGAGCCCGGCGACCTGGTGCTGATGCACACTATGAACAAGACGCTCGCCTACAAGATGGTGGACTCCGAGGTCGTGTTGCCCGAGGAGATGGAGTCGCTGGCTATCGAGTCCGGCGCCGACAAGGTGACGCTCGTCACCTGCACGCCCTACGGCGTGAACGACCACCGTCTGCTGGTGCATTGCGTGCGCACTAAGTACAACAAGAAGGACGTCGACAAGCAAAAGTCGCTGGCCGGCCGCCACTGGGGCAAGCGCGAGTTCGCCGTGCTCATTGTGGTCGTGGCCATTGTGCTGTTGCTGCTGGACATCGTGATTCACGCGGTCCGCAAGCGCCGCAAGGCCAAGGCCTCGGCATAAGACATTGTTCAGAACCACCACAATGGGGACAGGCACCTTTGCGGTGGTCGGGGCTTCCAAACCATCACAACATTCGATGAAAATCGCGATTTTGACGAAAAGCGTCGAATGTTGTGATGGTTATCGTTGTGGGCGGGACGGTTTCCATTGTGGGAGGGACAGTTTTCGCTACGGACGGTGCGGTTTCGCTGCGGAACCGTTGGCCCGCCGCCTGCCAGCCCGCCGCCCTCGTTACGTTTTCGCTGCATTTGGGTAAAGCGCCTGCTCCAAGCCGGCGCTGCCCTGTATACTAGAGCGGTTTATCTGTTATGCGGAAGGGAGCGCCTATGGCACTCAGCGAGAAAGACGTGCGCGGCATTGCCGAGTACGCAAAGATCGCACTGACCGATGACGAGCTCACCCAGATGACGTCCTACATGAACGACGCCGTCCAGATGCTCGAGCCCGTCTTGCAATATGACTTACCCGACGTGGAGCCCACGTTCCATCCTATCGGAAGCCTGTCCAACGTGATGGGCGATGACCTGCGCGAGCCCGAGCGCGACCTGCCGCTCGACGTTGCGCTCGAAAACGCCGGCAGCGCGCGCGACCGCTACTTCCGCGTGCCGTCCATTTTGGGAGAGGGGGAGAGCGAGTAATGGCGCAGAGCTTCGATTCCCTTACCGCCGCCCAGATCGCCGCGGGCGTTGCCGCCGGCGACTTTACCGCTACCGAGGTGGCCCAGGCCTCCCTTGCTGCCATCGAGGCGCGCGAGGGCGGGGTCCAGGCATTCCTGCAGGTGGCGCCCGAGCTTGCGCTCGAGGCCGCCGCGCGCGTGGATGCCGACCGCGCCGCAGGCAAGCCGCTGCCCCCGCTCGCGGGCGTGCCGCTGGCCATCAAGGACAACATGAACCTCGTGGGCACGCGCACCACCTGCGCTTCCCGCATGCTCGAGGACTACCAGAGCGTCTACACCGCCACCTGCGTTCAGCGCATGCTCGATGCCGGCTGTCTGCCCATGGGCAAGGCCAACATGGACGAGTTTGCCTTTGGCAGCTCCACCGAGAGCTCGGCGTTCCACCGCACCAACAACCCTTGGGATACCGAGCGCGTGCCCGGCGGCTCCTCGGGCGGCTCCGCTGCAGCCGTCGCCGCGGGCGAGGTCGCGCTCTCGCTGGGCTCGGACACCGGCGGCTCCATTCGCCAGCCGGCGTCGCTGTGCGGCGTGGTGGGCTTTAAGCCCACGTATGGCGCCGTGAGCCGTTACGGCGTGGTTGCCTTTGGCTCGTCGCTGGACCAGGTTGGCCCCTTTGGCCGCACGGTCGAGGACGTCGCGCTGGCCATGAACGCGCTTACCGGCGCGGGCCACGATCCGTACGACTGCACCAGCCAGGATTGCGCCGTCGACTTTACCGAGCATCTCAACGACAGCATCGAGGGCAAGCGCGTGGGCATCATCCCTGCGTTTATGGAGGCCGAGGGCCTGACGCCCGAGGTCAAGGCCGCTGTTCAGCGCGCCGCCCAGGAGCTGCAGAACCAGGGTGCCGAGCTGGTCGAGGTCGACCTGCCGCACCTGGACGCCGCCATCGCCGCCTACTACGTCATCGGCCCGGCCGAGGCGTTCTCCAACCTGGCTCGCTTCGACGGCATTCGCTACGGCTATCAGGAGGAGGGCTGCGCCAACCTGTCCGACCAGAGCTCGCTGTCGCGCGCCCACGGCTTTGGCGCCGAGGCCAAGCGCCGTCAGATGCTCGGCGCCTACCTGCTGAGCTCGGGCGTGTACGACAAGTACTACTACGCTGCGCAAAAGGCCCGCACGCTCATCACGCAGGACTACGACGCCGCGTATGCCAAGGTGGACACCATCCTCATGCCCGCATCGCCGCGCACGGCCTTTAAGTTTGGCGAGATCAGCGACCCCACGCAGATGTATCTCTCTGATCTGTACACCATCTCGCTCAACATTTGCGGCAACGGCGGTATCTCGGTGCCGCTGGGCCTGGGCGAGGATACTCATCTGCCCGTTTCTGCCCAGCTGGTGGGGCCCGCCTTTAAGGACCGTCAGCTGCTCACGTTTGCCCGTGCCCTGGAGCGCGGCTTTGCCGATACCGCCACGGGCGCGCCCGCGCTTTCCGTCGCGCCCGATTTTGCCGGGAAGGGAGGCGAGCTGTAATGAAGGAGCTTTCCGAGGTCCTGCAGGATTGGGAGGCCGTGATTGGCCTGGAGATCCATACCGAGCTCACCGCACTCGATACCAAGATGTTCTGCAACTGCAAGCTCAGCCACGATGACGAGCCCAACGCCAACGTGTGCCCGGTATGCCTGGGCCTGCCCGGTGCGCTGCCGGTGCCCAACAAGCGCGCCATCGAGAGCATCGTCAAGGCCGGTCTCGCGACTAACTGCGAGATCCAGCGCCACTCGATGTTCTACCGCAAGCACTACTTCTATCCCGACATGGCCAAGAACTTCCAGACCACGCAGGGTCCGGTCGCCTTTGCCATGTACGGTCACCTGGACCTGGACGTGACCGGTCGCGGTGCCGCCGAGCGCCCCGATTGCGCGTTTGGTGAGGCCGAGGCCCAGAGTCTGGCGAGCGCCTCGGCCAACGCCGAGGGCCTGTCCACGTCCATGACGTCGACCATGCGCGAGGGCAACCAGCGTGCCGGCCATCTGGCCAGCTATGACGCGTCCAGCTTGCAGATGCCTGAGCGCCGCGAGGACGGTTCCTACACGGTGCCCATCCGCATCCTGCGCATCCACATGGAGGAGGATGCCGCCAAGATGGTCCACGTGGGCGGTGCCGAGGGCCGCATTACCGCCGCTGCCGAGTCGCTCGTCGACTACAACCGCTGCGGCACGCCTTTGATTGAGCTCGTCACCGAGCCCGATCTGCGCACGCCCGAGGAAGCGCGTCTGTTTATGGAGAAGCTCCGTCGCATCTTTGTGACGCTGGGCATTTCGGACTGCTCCATGGAGAAGGGCTCCATGCGCTGCGACGGCAACGTTTCGCTGCGTCGCCGCGGCGAGACCAAGCTGGGCACCAAGACCGAGCTCAAGAACCTCAACTCGTTTAAGAGCCTGCACGATGGCCTTGCCTACGAGATTTGCCGCCAGGCCGAGGTGCTCGAGGAGGGCGGCATTATCTACCAGGAGACCCGTCACTGGGAGCCCAGCCGCAAGCGCACCGTGGTCATGCGTGTGAAGGAGACGGCCGACGACTATCGTCTGTTCCCCGACCCCGATCTGGCGCCGTTCGATCTGGACGATGAGTTTATCGACCGCTGCCGTGGCGAGATCCCCGAGCTGCCCGATGCCAAGCGCGTCCGTTTTGAGGCCGACTTTGGCATTAAGACGGCCGACGCCGAGCAGATCGCCGGCGACCCCGAGTTTGCCGACTTCTTTGAGGCCGCCGCTGCCGGTATGGCTGGCAAAGAGGCCCAGACGGTCGCAAACCTGCTGGTCAACGAGATGATCGCCTACCTTAAGGGCGCGGGTGTGTCACTCGCCGAGTCCGGTATTGCGCCGACTCAGGTGGCAGCCCTTGCCAAGCTGTTGGCGACCGATGCCATTAGCTCCAACCAGGCGCACGAGGTCTTTGAGGCCATGGCCCAGACCGGTGACGACCCCAACAAGATCGTCGACGAGCGCGGTATGCGTCAGGTGAGCGACGCCGGCGCGCTGCAGCCGATTGTGGACGAGGTGTTGGCAAACTGTGCCGAGCAGGCACAGCAGTATCGTGACGGCAACCAGAAGGTCATCGGCTTTTTGGTGGGTCAGTGCATGAAGGCAAGCCGCGGCAAGGGCAACCCGAAGCTCTTCAACGAGTTGCTGAGAACGTCGCTCTCGTAAACGGGAACCCGGGAGCCCCGGCAGGGCGGGCGCTTCCTCAAAATTTCGAACAGTCCTGCGCAAGACGAAGGCCACATTAAGTGGCCTTCTTTGCGTGCGGAACTCATTTTGAGCAAGCACCCGCCCTGCCGGGGCTCCCGGGTTCTGCAACGACTCGGCCGTTCGGGTCAGGTGGGCTGAATGGAATTTGGACCCCATAGTTTCCAAAAAGTTAACCTTTGTTGAACTTAATAGTTAGATAAACTAAACTATTTTCCAAAAGTGTGCTCGAGCAAACTTGTTTACTCGGGTGCTGAAGCACCATGCCGCGTCCAATGCGGCAAAAGGGAGAAGCAACATGAAGAAGTCGACGTTCAATACCCTGCTTGTCGGTGGCGGTTTTCTGCTTGGCACGGCCGGCATCAAGCTGCTTACCAGCGCTCCGGTCAAGAATGCCTGCGTTCAGGGCATTGCGTGCGGCATGCGCATCAAGAACGGCTACCAGGACATGGTCGAGCAGGCCAAGGCTAATGTCGACGACATGGTTGCCGAGGCTGCTTACATCACCCAGAGCGAGGCCGCTGCTGACGAGGCAGCCGAGTAGCGCTCCTAGGCACAAACTATGAGATTCTCGATTATCAGCGAGATCCCCGGCAGGACCCGCCTCCAGTTGGCGGGTCCTGTGCCAGAGAGCGATCTCGATGCGCTTCTTAAACTCAGTGGTGACATCGACGGCGTGCGCAAGGTGCGCGTCTATGGCCGTATTGGCCAGTTAGCGCTCGAATATGATGAGCCGTGTCGCGATGCCGTGCTGGCCGCCGTCGGTGCGCTCGACGCTCAGGCCATTGCCGACGCAAAGACGGGTTACGTGATGCAGCTTGAGCCGCGCAAGCACAAACTCGTTATGGACCTGGCGACACTCGTCGGTGCCCATTACGCACGTCGCTGGTTTTTGCCCACGCCCCTGCGTGCGGTGTTTGTCGTGGCCGGTTACATGGCATTTTTGCGCGCTGCCCTCCGTGAGCTCGCGCAGCCGCGCCTGACCGTTCCCGTGCTCGACGCTTCGGCCATCGGCATTTCGTTCGTCAAACGTGATGTTGACACCGCGGGCCAGACGATGTTCCTGCTCAACGTGGGTGAGTTGCTCGAGGACTACACCCGCGCCATGAGCGAAAACGAGCTCATCAACTCGCTGCTCGATGTGCCCGACAAGGCGCAAAAGGTCGTCGGCGACACCGAGGTAAGCGTTGCCGCGACCGAGCTTGAGCCCGGCGATCTGGTCGCCGTGCGTACTGGCATGTCCATTTGCATCGACGGCGTGGTCGAGCAGGGGAGCGCCATGGTCAACCAGGCGACCCTGACCGGCGAGCCGCTGGCCGTCGAGCGCAGCGTGGGCGACGACGTGTTCGCCGGTACCGTCGTGGAAGACGGCAGCATCTTGGTGCGCGTGCGCGCCAACACGGCACAGACCAAGCTGCGCTCGATTGTCTCACTCGTGCAGACGGCCGACTCGCTCAAGTCCGAGGGCCAGTCGCACATGGAAGACCTCGCCAACAAGATCGTCCCGTGGAACTTCCTGCTCGCGGGCCTTGTCGCTCTCACTACGCGTAGCCTCATTAAGACCTCGGCGGCGCTGATGGTCGACTACTCGTGCGCGCTCAAGCTAACGGGTTCCGTCGCCGTCATGACTGCCATGAGCGATGCTGCCAAGATGGGCGTCATGGTCAAGGGCGCGAAGTACTTTGAGTCGTTTGCCAAGGCCGACACCATCGTGTTTGATAAGACCGGCACACTCACCGAGGCGCAGCCGCGTCTTGCCTGTGTGCTCACCACCGATGGCTGGAGCGAGGACGAGGTTCTGCGCCTTTCCGCCTGCTTGGAGGAGCATTTTCCGCATCCGGTGGCACGCGCTGTGGTCAACGCCGCCCGCGAGCGTGGCCTCGAGCATCGCGAGCGACATGCTGCCGTCGAGTACATCGTGGCGCACGGCATCGCTTCGTCCATCGAGGATCGTCGCGCAATCATCGGTTCGGCGCATTTTGTGTTTGAGGACGAGCATGCCCAGCTAGAGGCAGAGACGCAAGAGCAAATCGAGTCCCAGATGCAGGGCCTGTCGCCGCTGTATCTGGCGGTCGACGGCACGGTCGTCGGCGTGCTCGGCATTGAGGATCCGCTCAAGCCCGGGGTCCGTGAGGCTATTGCCGACCTGCATGCGCTGGGCATCAAGCATGTCGTTATGCTCACGGGCGATTCGGAGCGCACGGCCGAGCGCATCGCGCGCGAGGCGGGTGTCGACGAGTTTAAGGCCGAACTGCTGCCCGAGGACAAGTACGCCTATGTGGAGCGCATTAAGAGCGAGGGGCGCCATGTTGCCATGGTGGGCGACGGCGTCAACGATTCGCCGGCGCTCGGTTTGGCCGACGTGGGCTTGGCGATGGGTGGCGGAAGCGACATCGCCAAGGAGGTCGCCGATATCATCCTGGCCGACACGGATCTCGCCGCGATCGTGCGCCTGCGCCGCATGAGTCAGGGCCTCGTTGATCGTCTGACGAGCTCCTACTCTAAGGTGATGCTCACCAACTCAGCGCTGTTGGCACTGGGCATTACCGGAACGATAACCCCGCAGGCGTCGTCGCTGCTGCACAACGGCTCGACGATTGCCTACAGCCTGAGCAACGCGAAGGCGTACCTGCGTTAGCAGACGTGTTCGCCCACGTTATCTGGCCTGCGCCCAGACGGCATCGGTGTCGTCCAGGCGCAGGCTTTTTGCATTTGACCATGTGCTAGCTTCTCTATATAGTGTTGCTAGCGGTGCTAGCAATTGAAGGGAGCGGAATCGACGTGGGTGCTGTTAGCGGCATGGCGCAGGTGAACGTTCGCGTGGATCGCCAGGTCAAGAACCGTGCCGAGGAGGTGCTGCGGCTTTCGGGCGGGTCACTGCCCGAGCTCATCAAAAAGGTGGTGGCCAAGGTCGCGCAGGGTGGCGGGCAGTGCGAGGAAGTGCTTGCGGCCGTCGACGACCGGCAGCGGACCGTCGCGCCCGATACTCCGTTCGCCGCATCATGGGCGGCGGCGGATCAGCTTTACGCGGACCTTGGCATCGCTACGTCGCCCGTATCCGACGATCGCGATTGGGACACAATCTATTCCGAAGCCATGGATGAGCGCTATCGCCAAAAGGGGATGATCCTGTGAGCGGGGCTCCCCTCAAAATAATGGTGGATGCCAACGTATGGGTTGATTCGTTTTGCGTTGACCATGCCGAGTCGCTTGCCGCGCGTGCGTTTATTGGACAGGCGACGGAGACGGGGGCATCGCTGTTCTTTCCAGTGCATATCGCCAAGGACGTGCTGTACGTTGTCCAACACGAACTGAAGCGCAGCGTTCTTGCCAGTGGGGGAGCGCTCGACGAGGCTTCTGCCCGCGCGATTGGCGATGCGGCGCTGGCGTTTATTCGGAATATGACCGAAAACGCCACGGCCGTGGGTGCAGATGCGTCGGACCTTTGGCTGGCCGACAAATACTTAGCGCTCCATCGCGATTACGAGGACAACTTGGTGCTCGCCGCGTGCAAGCGCGCGCAGGTCGATTACTTGGTGACCAACGATCGCAAACTGCTCGAACATGCCGATCTTGCAGCAAAGACCCCGCGCCAGATGATACCGATTCTTGCTTTGGCCGAACGCGGCGGCGCGGCTATCGGTTGACGCGAACTGTTTGCGGGCCTCTTGGACGACGATGCGCCAAGGGGCCCGCGTCTGCTATTTACAAAAGCTCGGCCTTAATGGCGGGACTTTCTGCGAGCTGCTCGGCTGCCTTTTCGTCGGAGCTGTCGAGTGCTGCCAGGCTTCGGTAGACCCACTCGTTGACCTGGGTGTTCTTGACGCCTGCGGTCTGCATAAGGGCGCCTGCCTCGCGGATTGCTGCGAGCAGATCGGCTTTGGGACCTGCGAGCTCGACCTCGACGCCGTGGTAGGCGGTCACGCCGCGGTTTTCGCTCACGTGGTCGATAAAGCTCTCGACGGTCTCAAGCTGCTGGGCGAGAGCTGCATCATCGTCAGCGTCCAGCGCGACGAGTGCGTTCGATACCGTGAGGGCGGGATGTCCGCAGGGGACAAAGCCTTCGATGACATCCATAGCTTCGGTAATGGTTGAGCCCAGGCCTGCGAGGGCATTGACGAGTTGCTGCTTGGTATCCATAACGGTCCTTTCGACGGGTCAATTTTGCTTGGCGAAAATATACGTGACGCGTTCGGTGGCAAAAGTGTGAAGTGCGGCGCACATTGGGGTCTTCACAGCTCGTGCATAGAACAGCTGTCTGCCTTTAGAACGTGGTAAGATAGCACTCCACAAGCGGGGCTCGCCCCGCGTGTTCCTTGAAAAGTCGACGGTTATCGGGTGTTTGCAGGCCCGATGCCATCCAGACTTTCCCGACATTCGGGGGCGACTGGTTTCGACACGATAGCTCTGAGAGAGGAAGCAAGCCGAGGTCTCCTCGCCTCGTTAAACAGGGGTACCGTCAAATTGAATTGACAACAACTCTTCTTTTGAGCCTATGGCTCTCGCTGCTTAGTTTATAGCGGCGCGTCAACCCGGTGATTTCCCCGACACCGGCGCGACGTCATGTTAGGGGAATGCTCCTGCGCACGTAATCGGTATGGCGCAGGCTAAGACCGAACCGGTTAGGACACCGCGAGCGTGTCGCTGCGCGCAAAGCGTCCGAGACTAAACCAGCGACTGAGCTTGGAGATGCCAATCAGGGGGCTTTCGTGGACCGGAGTTCGATTCTCCGCGCCTCCACCATAAGTAACAGGCAGGTAGATACTCATATCTACCTGCCTTTTTATTTCTTGTCCGCACCGCGGAGAATCGAACTCTGTGCAGGGCGCGGGCGTAAAGAAAACGCGTAAGCGTTTTTAGCCCGCGGGCGAGGACGCCGGCAGGCGGCCGAAGCCGGTGCGGATTTGCGAAGCAAATACGCGGATTCTCCGCGCAAAGCCCCAGCCAAAACAGATGTGCTGCCGACGGCATTTCTGCTGGCTGTGCCCCGCGCCGACAGATCCCCTTCATCCGCGGAGAATCGAACTCTGTTTAGGGCGCGGACGTTAAGCAAACGCTACGGCAACGCAGGGTGGGACACGCTTTCCTAACGGCGGCCCAGGCGGAAAATCCATCCCGGAATTCCGGCTCAGACTGGGGTGCAGTTTCCGGATGACGCCTCAAGCGGAAACTGCATCCCGGAATCTTCATTCGGAATGGGATGCAATTTCCAAATGAATGGCTAGCGGAAAGTATATCCCGGAATCCGCGCTCAGAACGGGTCGCGCTTTCCCAACGGCGGTCCAAGCGGAAAGCGCATCCCGTAATCCCGCCTCAAACTGGGACGCACTTTCCGCTGCACCTGCCGCCTCGAAAAACCTGCGCGCCCTCCATCCCAAAACTGGGTAGAAGAAGGCCAAAACGCAATCGCAGGAGGTCAATATGACTGCAGAAGATAAGGCAAAGAACGCCGGCAAGGTCGCGCTCGTCTTGGAGGGCGGTAGTTTTCGCGGGCAGTTTACCGCGGGCGTGCTCGACGTTCTCATGGAGGCCGGCGTCGAGATTCCGGCGGTATATGGCGTATCGGCCGGCGCCCTCAACGGCGTGAACTACAAGTCGCACCAGATCGGCCGTGCCAACCGCATCAACCTGGCTTTCTGCAACGACAACCGCTTCATGGGCGCCGCATCGTTTGCGTCCACGGGCTCCATTGTGGGTTACGACTTTATCTTCAACGATGTCCAGGACCGCCTGGATCCCTTTGACAACGAGACCTTCGACGCGAGCCCCATCGAGATGTACGCTGTCGCGACGGACATGCTCTTTGGAACCGCCACGTACCTCCCGGTCAAAAGCGCCGTGCTCGATCTCGACGCCGTGCGCGCCTCGACCTCGCTGCCGCTGGTGACGCCGCCGGTCGAGATTGACGGGCACAAATACGTCGACGGCGGCGTGGCCGATTCGGTTCCTATCGAGCATGTGCTCGAGGAGGCGGGCTTCGACCGTGCGGTCGTCATCGTCACGCAGGACCGTTCGTATGAGAAAAAGCCCTACGAGTTTTTGCCGGCCGCGCGTGCGCGTTATGCCGACTACCCCTATCTGCTCGAGGCTATCGAGACGCGCCACGACCGTTACAACATCCAGCGCATGCACCTGTGGAAGTATGAGCGCGAGGGCCGTGCGTTGGTCGTCGCTCCGCAAAAGCCGGTCGAGGTCGGCCATGTCGAACACGACCCGGCAAAGCTATTGGACCTGTATATCCAGGGCCGTCAGGAGGCAAAGCGCCTGCTCGCGGAAATCCAAGAGTTCGTTGAACGCTAGCGACGGCAAACCCTCAAAAATGACAACAGCTAAAGAGCTGGAAAATCACGGCTCGTGGATGACATGTGCAGAAACTCTGGTCGGAGCCAAAATACCTGTTGACTCGTACGGCGAGCGGGGTAATATGGACGGGTTACTTGCAGAGCCCCGTGAATCTCTGTAACAACACGTACTGTACATGGAGGAGTCTAAGTGATTTCGAAATCGACTCACTACGCCAAGCAGGGCGAGGTCCAGCGCAACTGGGTTCTCGTCGACGCCGATGGTGCTGTCCTGGGCCGTCTTGCCACCCAGATCGCAATGATCCTGCGCGGTAAGAACAAGCCCCAGTTCACGCCCAACAGCGACTGCGGCGACTTCGTCGTCGTCATCAACGCCGATAAGGTCCAGCTTACCGGTAACAAGGCCGACACGAAGACCTATTATCGCCACAGCGGCTACAACGGCGGCCTCAAGGCTGAGAGCTTCCGCCAGGCTATGGAGAAGCACCCGGAGAAGGTCATCGAGCGCGCCGTTCGCGGTATGCTGCCCAAGACCACCCTCGGCCGTGCCCAGATGACCAAGCTTAAGGTCTACGCTGGTGCCGAGCATCCGCATGCTGCCCAGAACCCCACGAAGATTGAGCTGGAGGCTTAAAGATGGCTGAGAACACCGTTGTCTACCAGGGTACCGGCCGTCGTAAGAACGCCGTCGCCCGCGTCCGTCTCGTCCCCGGCACCGGCAAGGTGACCATCAACAAGCGTGACGCCGAGCAGTATTTCGGCCGTCATCAGCTCGTTGAGAACGCCCTTGCTCCCTTTAAGGTGACCGACACCGCCGGTCAGTTCGACGTTATCGCTCTGTGCGATGGCGGCGGCATCTCCGGTCAGTCCGGCGCTCTGCGCCTGGGCATCGCTCGCGCTCTTCTGAACGCTGGCGACTACCGTGCTGACCTTAAGAAGGCCGGTTTCCTTACGCGCGATGCTCGCGTGGTCGAGCGCAAGAAGTACGGCCTCAAGAAGGCCCGCCGCGCTCCCCAGTTCTCCAAGCGCTAAGGTTTTATCTCCTTACGAGATACAATGTACAAGCGGGGCCTGCCGATTGCTCGGCGGGTCCCGCTTTTCATTTTCGACTAGAGTGGGCGACTGTGTTTTGCCTACTTGGGAAGGAGCGATCCTATGCCCCAGAACATCTTCGGTACCGACGGCGTCCGTGGCGTCGCCAACGCCGACCTCTCGTGTGACCTCGCGTTTCGCCTTGGCCGTGCGGCGACCAAGTTCCTTGGTCCGGACATTTGCATCGGCCGCGACACGCGTCTTTCGGGCACCATGCTCGAGAGCGCTCTGACCGCCGGCATCATGGCCGAGGGCGGCCGCCCGCATTGCTGCGGCGTTATCCCTACGCCGGCCGTGGCGCTGCTCACTGTCCAAAATGAGCTCGACGGCGGCATCGTCATCTCTGCTTCGCACAATCCTCCGGAGTTCAACGGCATCAAGTTCTTTAGCCGCAAGGGCATGAAGCTTCCCGATGCTGTCGAGGAAGAGATCAGCGCTTGGGTCATGTCCGAGGAGGCCATGGCTGCCGATACGCTGCCGACCGGTGCCGGCGTGGGCCACATCATCAAGATGAAGGACGCTCGCAAGGCGTACGTCGACCACGCCATCGATACGCTTGATGGCCTGAGGCTCGACGGCCTGGTCGTTGCCGTCGACTGCGGCCATGGTGCTTCTTGCCAGACTACGCCCGCCGCGCTGCAGCGCCTGGGTGCCACGGTCCATGCCATCAACACCGATTACTGCGGCACTGACATTAACGTTGAGTGCGGCTCCACTCACCTTGAGCCCCTGCGCGAGCTCGTGCTGCGCACCCACGCCGATATCGGCCTGGCCCACGATGGCGACGCCGATCGCGTGCTGTTCGTGGACAGCGAGGGCAACGAGATCGATGGCGACTACATCCTGGCTATCTGCGGTTCTGACCTTGCCGCTCGCGGCAAGCTCGCCAACTCCGAGATCGTCTCGACCGTCATGTGCAATCTGGGCTTCTCCATCGCTATGAAGGAGCAGGGCTTCGAGATGGTTCAGACCGCTGTGGGCGACCGTTATGTTCTTGAGCGCATGCTCGCGGACGGCGCCGTCATCGGCGGCGAACAGTCCGGCCACATCATCTTCCTAGAGCACAACACCACCGGCGACGGCCTGGTGACGGCTCTGCAGCTGCTGGCCGTGCTCAAGCGCACCGGTCGTACCCTCACCGATCTTGCCGGCATCATGAAGAAGTACCCGCAGGTACTCGTCAACGTGCATTCCGACAACAAGGCCGGTCTGGACGATTGCCAGCCCATCTGGGATGCCGTCGCTGCTGCCGAGAAGGAGCTTGACGGCCGCGGCCGCATTCTGGTGCGCCCGAGCGGTACCGAGCCGCTGGTCCGCGTGATGGCCGAGGCCGAGACGCACGAGCTGACCCAGCGCGTTGTCGACGACATCGTCGAGGTTGTCAAGCGCGAACTTCCCTAATGGTCAAAAACCGGTGCCAAGTGGTAAACTGTCAAGGTTATTTTGATTGATTAGTATGTCCGAGGGGGAGCATGTTCACTAAAGTCCTAAGGTCTTTTGGTATGCGTGGTCGAGTCCTTACGCTGGATGCTCCTATCTCGGGCGACGTCATTCCGTTGTCCGAGGTCAATGACCAGACGTTTGCCACCGGCCTTTTGGGCCAGGGCGTGGCGATTCAGCCCACCGGAACGCGTGTGATTGCACCGGCTGACGCCAAGGTCGAGGCCATTTTTCCCACGGGACACGCCGTTGCGCTTAACACGGTCGATGGCCTGGACGTGCTCATCCACGTTGGTTTGGACACTGTTCAGCTCGAGGGCAAACACTTTACCGTACATGCGCAAGTGGGTGACATCGTCCATAAGGGCGATGTACTTATTGAGTTCGATCGCGAGGCAATTGCTGCCGAGGGCTACGATGTGACGGTTCCCATCTTGGTGTGCAACTCCGTTGAGTTCTCGAGCATTAAGGGCTCCGTTGGAGAGCATGTCGAGGAGATGGACCAGCTCATCGTCGCGCGTGAGCGCTAGTCGCTCCGCTTGGCCTTTAGCCTACAATTCAATCACGTTTACGGAGGGCACCCTTGAAAGAGGGCGCCCTCCGTGGCAAGATGGGAAACGTCCGAAGCTAAACAGCTTTGGGTCACCGTGGACGGGCAGGGGCCTCGACGCGGCTAGACACGAGACACATACATTACGCGACCTCGCCCTGGTGGCCGCACACGTTGGTTGCGGCCGACGCGGGCCGCGGGCAAGTGCTTGTAAAGGGAGCCTTGCCTCTCTTGTACGAGAAAGGACGCGTAATGAAGATCATTAAAGCTAAAGACTACGAGGATATGAGCCGCAAGGCCGCTAATATCATCTCGGCCCAGGTTATCCTCAAGCCCGATTGCGTGCTTGGTCTTGCCACCGGCTCCACCCCGATTGGCGCTTATAATCAGCTCGCTGCTTGGTACAAGAAGGGCGACATCGACTTCTCCGAGGTCAGCACCTATAACCTGGACGAGTATCGTGGCCTTTCGCACGACGATCCCCAGAGCTATCACTACTTTATGCGCGAGAACTTCTTCGATCACATCAATATCGATCTGAACAACACGCACGTGCCCGATGGCTCCAACCCCGACGCCGCCGCTGCCTGCTCCGAGTACGACAAGATCGTCGCTGCCGCCGGTTACCCGGACCTGCAGCTGCTCGGCATTGGCAACAACGGTCACATTGGCTTTAACGAGCCCGATGACCACTTCTCCAAGGGTACGCACTGCGTCGACCTCACCGAGAGCACCATTCAGGCCAACAGCCGCCTGTTCGACAGCATCGACGACGTGCCCCGTCAGGCCTACACCATGGGTACCCAGACCATCATGTATGCCCGCATGATCCTGGTCGTCGCCAACGGCGAGGCCAAGGCTCAGGCCGTGCACGACATGTGCTATGGTCCGGTTACGCCCGAGTGCCCGGCTTCGATCCTGCAGCTGCACACCAACTGCGTTGTCGTTGCCGACGAGGCCGCCCTTTCGCTCTGCGAGTAGCGCGAATCCTGCACCTCGACATAGCCTTGCCTAAGGCCTCCGCATTGCGGGGGCCTTTTTGTTATCCCTCTCCGCCCGCTTGACCAAAATCTTGCCGTAAGCTTGACGAATGCCGGATGCCAACAGCTTGATTCATTCCATACCAGATTCTATGCAAAAATGCCACTAAAAGGTCGTAGACGGTAGCGGGTGCTAGGCGAGTTGAATGACATGGCTGAACCTTGTTCATTTACGTTACACTGCCGCTTAGATGGGACAAGCTGACAAGCTCATTTACCTGCTTAAAGACCGATTAGTCGGGGGATTAATAACAATCGGCCCTTGCTGTACAAAAACTTGCCGCTTGCGTACCAAAAGACAACCTAAAACACAAGGTCGCTCTATTCATAGTGCGGCTTGTATGGTCTTGCGGTTACAGTGTCCATACGGTCGAGTTGAGGAGCGGGCATGGTAAACGATTTGAGCAGTATAGACGGCCTCGAGCTGATGCCGCTGGGCGGAGGCTATATGGTGCGCCGCGAACGCTTGATGAATGAGCTTATAGCCAAGGGCCGAAAGGCCGGCATCGTGGTTCTTTATGCGCCCGACGGGTTTGGGAAGACCTCGGTGCTGCTGCAGTACACCCATGAGGTTAAATGCGACCCGACGCGAGGCCCCGTGCGGATTATCGAGGCCGATCGCGCCATTGGGCGCGAGGTGTTTATGCAGCTCGAGGTGGTTACCGAAGAACTCAAAGACAAACCGCACTCCCTTATCGCGATTGATAATGTGCCAAACCTCGATCAGCACGATACCGAAGACCTCATCGACAGGATTCGCGGCCTGCGCGCTATGGGGGTAGGGGTCTTTATCTCCTGCCGTCCTTCAAATCGTCAGCTGATTCACGGGCTGGGCGATTCGGTTAAGATCAATGCGCAGATGCTCAAGGTACATGCCTATGAGTATTCGGCGTGGGCATCGGCGTTTTCGATCAGCACGTCGCTCGACTTTTATCAGCTCACACAGGGCGTGCCCGAGCTCGTTTCGGCATTGCAGACGGGTCTGTATGGCCAAGGCGACGTAGCCGGACTGCTCGAAAACGAGATTGTCAACGTATATGGCGCGGCACTTGCCGATCTGGCTTCGCTCGACAATAATGCGCTGTTTTGCGTGGCATGTCTCATGATTTTGATGGGCGAGGGCAATATCGCAGAACTCGAGGCTTGCGGGGTGAGGCTGTCGATGGTCGACCAGTCCTACTTTGTACGCGACTACCCGATCTTTGGCTTGGATCCCGCCGAGCGGAGTTTTACGTGTCTGGGCACGGAGGATAACGGACGCTTGCGTTTGCGTAAGTTGGTGGCCGAGATTCGCCCCGAACTTGTTCCGAGGGCGGCCCGGATTTTGCTTAAGGCGGGTAGATGCGATGCGGCGATGGGCCTGGCGGACGCCTTTTTGGACCGTGATGCGGTCCTTGAACTTGCTGGGCAGTATGGGGTCGATCTGGCTCTGACGGGGCACGGGGCCGATATCTGCCGAGCAGCGCTGGGCACGATCGATGCCGAGGATCCGGCTCCAGAGCCAACGCCTGCCGAGGCGCTTGGCGTATATCTGGCAGCGGTCAGCGTGTCCAATACAAAGCTCGCTCGCTATATGGCATCGGTTATCGAGCGCGGGGGCGAACGGGCGGCCTGCGAAATAGACCCTGTTTCATGGAGGGTGGCCCAGACACTGACGGCTGTTTGCTATGGGGACAACGGGCTTGGGCTCCCTACGAACCTGGCCGTGCCAGAAATCGAGACATCCCATACCGCACTCGATATGTTGTCTGCGCATATCGAGGTCAAGCGATGCCTGACCGAACGGGGAGATGACGGCGGCGTTCTACAGCAGCTCAAAACGAGCAAGGCCTACGATTGCGAGCTCGACATCGCGGGGATTGTTATACGGGCCGATAGCATGCTGGTGGAGCTCTTTGACGGGTCGTTTGCGGGAACCGACGAGCGCGACGACGAGATGACGGTGGTGCGGGAGGCGCTCGACGTACGCGGGCTTAAGGCGATGGCTATCTGGGTGCGCATGGTGTTGGCGGCACGGCGGCTCCTTTCCGGCTTGCCGGTAACCGACGACGCGGCGTTCAACGAGCTCGATCGTTTTGCCGTGCGCATGCGCGACAACCAGATTCAGCTGTTTGGCCTGTTGCTAGAAGGCTGGCAGTCGCTGGCAGAGGGACGGCCGGTTAATGCAAAGTTCCGTGCGGTCCAAGTGCTCAAACTTGCCGAGGAGTCGATTGCGTATATGCGCGATAACGCATTGCTGCTGGAGCGCGCGGCATATCTGCGTAACACCTCGATGGTTTCGGTGCGCGAGGAAGCGGAGCTACTCGATATAAGCCAGACGCAGGTTGGTGGCGCAGAAGCCTGGATGGTGGCGCTGCATTTGGCCTGTGCGGGCCGAGACAGCGACCTTGCGGCCTGGATGTCCATGAATCGTGCGGGGATTCTAGAGCCATCGTATCGGCTCTTTGCGCGCCTTGCCATGCATTGTCTGGGCGAGCCGGCGGCCAGGATACGCAAGAAGCTTCCCGTGCGCGAGCTGTCGCGGTACTCGCTGCGCGACGATCTGGAAGGGGAGGGCGAGCGCCTGTTCCAGGCCGGCGAGGTTGAAGCCGTTGATACCATCGACCATATCGAGATTCGCATGTTTGGTGCGTTTCGCGCCGAGCGCGATGGGTTTCCCATCACGGACAAAATGTGGCGGCGCAAGAAGGCGGCGACACTTGCCGAGCGGCTTGCGCTGGGCATGGATGCGCTCGTCGATCGTGAGACGCTGGCCATGGAGCTGTGGCCCCATGCCGAGTTCAATAGCGCCCGCAACAACCTGTACTCGACGATATCGCGCTTGCGGTCGGCTTTGGGACCGACGCCGGATGGCAAGTCGTGTGTGCTCATCCAAAATGAATGCATCGGACTCAACGGCGACTACGTCAAGACCGATGTACGGCTGTTTGACCAGATAAGCCGCGAGGTTTTGGGAAATCGCACGGGTGCGCGCGGGCCCCATTTAGTTGAACTGTGCCTTAAGATTGAGCAGCTTTATGCCGGACCGCTGTATGTTCCCAATGGCTGTAACCCCACCTACTTTTTGCGTATGCGACGCATTATGCAGTCAAAGTACATCGATTGCATGATTAAGGGAGCAAATGCCGCTCTAGAAGAAAACGATCTGCAGTCGGCGATTTGGCTGGCGGAGTCGGGGCTTCGGCAGGAAACAGCGCGTGAGGATATGGTGCGCTGCGCCATGCGCGTCTACAGTGCGGCGGGGCGGCGGCGCGATATCGTCGAGCTGTACAGCGGGCATATGCACCATCTAAGGGAGCAGGTCAATGGCGTGCCCGAGCCCGAGACGCGGCGTCTATACGAGCGCTTGGTGGAGGGGCGGCTCAATCGCGTGCTGGTCGAGCGATAAAAAACGGGCGCCCGAAGTACTTGGGCACCCGTAAGCTTGCTATGTGTTGACTCGCCGGATCATTGGCTCTTAGACGAGCTTGATCTTCTCGATGTCCTTGCGCGAGGACTCGCGATACAGCGAGAACTTGCGGCCGATGACCTGGACGACCTCGGCGTGGCAACGCTCGGAGAGCTCTTCGGCGGCCTCGCGGGCGGAAAGACTGGAGCCATCGAGCACGGAGCACTTAACGAGCTCATGCTTCTCCAGGTAGGCGACCGTCTGCTCGACGGTGCCCTCGTTGACATCGGACTTACCGATGATGATGGCGGGGTTGAGGTGATGGGCCATGCTGCGAAGCTGCTTGACCTGGGCTCCTGTCAGTGCCATGGGTTCTCGCTTTCTATGTATGGGGCGCCCCGCGACGGGGCCTTAATCTACGTGAGCTGTCCCACGATAGCGCAGGAACGGCACGGTGTGGAGCGCGTTTGCCCAGTTCGCAAAGAATGCGGATGCCGAGGTAATGGGCAGCTCGGGCTGTGAACGGGCTACGAGCGGGATTCAGAGACCGGTTCCCATGCAATAAACGCCCAGCGAACCTTACGGACATGATCGAGCATATAGCGCCCCTGCGGCACGCCCTTGGATCCCGGCTCACCGGCATGGGGGTTCTCAATCATGTGCTGGGCGATGTAGTCGCGCAGACGGTCGATCTTATCCTCGTTGCCATGCTCGAGCATACGGGAAAAATCCGCCACGCCCGCTTCAAGGCTATCGAAGGTATCGCGACGAGGCGATTCAAAGTATGTAACCTGCGGCAACACACCCATCTGAATGAGGATGTTGAAGGCGTACACAAAGCCATTGCTGCAGGTAACCGAGGCGCCGATAGCGTTCATCAAGTGCAGATCATAGCGCGGGCTGGAGTTAGCGACCATCGTGACAGCACAACGCCGACGAGCCGTTCGATCAAGCTTGGCAAGCGCATCTTTTAGATTGGTCGTCGTAACCGACCGACTGGCAAAGGCAACATCCACCGCTTTCGCGACCGGTCCAACCAAATCCCAATCATCATCCCAAGCAAGCTCAAGCGGTGTAATGCGATCCTCGAGTCCATAGTACTCAATGCCAGCATCAAGCGTGCCCAACATAGCAGGGGAAAAGTCAGCAGCAATCACAGGATGCCCAGCCTGAGCAAGCGGAATGGCAATCGACCCAGCCCCACACCCCATATCAAGCACCGATTCACCAGGCTTTAACGCCAACAGCTTCATAAAGTCCCGGGCATACGGAGCAGTCTCAAGCGGCCGAAAATGCCGAGCCCGCTTATCCCACTCAAAAGAATCATCAGCCCGCCGCCGACCAGCTTGCAAACGCATCCATTCGCCATTCCAATCAGCAGAAAGCAGCTCAGAGCGAGCATTCCCATCAACCACGGGCCAACCTCCTAGCAACAAAAAAGCGACTCCCCCCAAAAGAAGAGCCGCAACCAGCATATTTCAGAAAGAACCGATCCAACGCCAAACCGCCGTATCAACCATGTGGTGCAGGAGCGAAGCAACTGCAACCGGGATAGAACCCAACCGAGGTCCCGTTGTGCGGGAGCCCCGGGGAGGGCAAATATATAAGGTCGATCGCGAGTTCCGCACGAGCCGGAGAGCACTTAATGTGCTCTCCGTGCGAGTCAGGACTGTCCGAGCAGGCGACCTTATATATTTGCCCTCCCCGGGGCTCCTCGCCCGAACCCCTCAGCTAGTTCTTCAGCGAGTTCAGCGGTGCCGGGAAGCGTCCACCACGGTGGGCGAGCACGGTGCCGGCGTTGGGGTTCACCGGCATGATGGGTGCACGGCCGAACAGGCCGCCGTACTCGACGCAGTCACCCACGCCCTTGCCGATGGCGGGAATCACGCGGACGGCCGTGGTCTTGTTGTTGATGACGCCGATGGCCATCTCGTCGGCGATGATGCCGGCGATGGTCTCGACCGGGGTGTCGCCGGGGATGGCGATCATGTCCAGGCCGACGGAGCACACGCAGGTCATGGCCTCGAGCTTCTCGAGCGAAAGCGCACCGGCTTCGACGGCGGCGATCATGCCGGCGTCCTCGGACACGGGGATGAAAGCGCCGGAGAGACCGCCCACGCTGGAGCTGGCCATGACGCCGCCCTTCTTGACGGCATCGTTGAGCATGGCGAGCGCGCAGGTCGTGCCCGGGCCACCGCAGGTGCCCACGCCGATGATCTCGAGGATGCGCGCGACGGAGTCGCCGATGGCAGGCGTGGGAGCCAGCGACAGGTCGACGATGCCCTTCTCGACACCCAGGCGATGGGCGGCCTCGCGGCTCATGAGCTCGCCGGCACGGGTGATCTTAAAGGCGGTCTGCTTAATCTTTTCGGCGACTTCCATCATCGATGCGGAATCGGGCAGCGTCTCCAGGGCTGCGGCCATAACGCCGGGGCCCGAGACGCCTACGTTGATGACGGCGTCGGCCTCGCCACCGCCGTGGACGGCGCCCGCCATAAACGGGGAGTCCTCGACCATGTTAGCAAAGCAGACAAACTTGGAAGCGCCGACGGAATCCTGGTCGGCCGTGAGTTTAGCGGCATCGATGATGGTCTGGGCGGCCATAAGCACGGCGTCCATGTTGATGCCGGCGCGCAGGCTGGCGACGTTGACGCTGGAGCAGACGCGGCTGGTGGTAGCGAGCGCCTGGGGGATGGACTGGATGACGCGGCGGTCGGCATCGCCGATGCCCTTCTGAACGAGCGCGGAGAAGCCGCCCAAGTAGTCGATGCCGAGCGTCTCGGCCGCACGGTCGAGGGCATGCGCGATGGGGGTGAGGTCCTCATCCTTGCAGCATGCGGCGATCTGCGCCACCGGGGTGACGGAAACGCGCTTGTTGACGATGGGGATACCGTACTCGCGCTCGAGGTTCTCGGCGGTCTCGACCAGATGCTCAGCTGTGTGCGTCACGTGGTCGTAGATCTTCGTGCACATGCGGTCGAGGTTCTCGTCACCGCAACCCATGAGCGAAATGCCCATGGTGATGGTCCTGATGTCGAGGTTCTGCTCCTCAACCATGCCGCGGGTTTCCGCGATTTCTGCGGGCGTGATCGCCATCCTTGCGCTCCTATCTGCCAAAACGAGCATAGTCTTATTTATTCTAACGTGCCGCACGTGCCAAGTGGCGCATGCGGCACGTTTTGGTGCGGGGTTGTTTCCGTTGTGTTACCGGCCAAAGACCTCTTCGGCGATGCGGGCGCTTTCGGCGGCGTCCTTGGCGTAGTAGTCCGCGCCGATCTGCTTGGCGTATTCGGGGGTGAGCACGGCGCCGCCTACGATGATCTTGACGTCTGGAACCTCGGCATGGAGCAACTTGATGGTCTCTTCCATGGCGACGACGGTGGTAGTCATAAGCGCCGAGAGGCCGACGAGCTTGATGTCACGCTCTCGTACGGTCTTGAGCACCTCTTGTGGGTCGACGTCGCGGCCTAGGTCAAAGACGGTGTAGCCGTAGTTATCGAGCAGCATCTTGACGATGTTCTTGCCGATGTCGTGGATATCGCCTTTGACGGTGGCCACGCAGATTTTGCCCTTGTCGGCAATCTCGCCGGCGGGCATCAGGCGCTTGATGGTGTCAAAGCCCACGCGCGCGGCCTCGGCCGAGGCCATAAGCTGCGGCAAGAAGAACTTTCCCTGGTCAAAGAGGACGCCAACCTCGTCGAGAGCGGGGATAAAGTGATTGTTGATGAGGTCCATGGCGTCGTGGTCTGCCAGCAGACGCTCGGTCTCGGCAGCGATCTCGCCTTTGCGGCCCGAGACGACCATGCGACGAATCGGGTCGTCATTGCCGTCGGGGGTGGTGGCGCTGGCAGCGGGCGCGGCGTCGGTCGATGCGGTCTGAGCCGCCGCCGGGTTGGCGGCAATCTTGTACGGGTCGGTCCAGCCGGCGTAGCGTTCGATGTATCCGGTCGAGCCCTCGTCCTCAACGCTCAAGACGCGATAGCTGTAGACGGTGTCCATAAAGCGCTTGGAACCCGGGTTCATGATGGGGGCGTCCAGACCTGCACCAAAGGCGGCGGCTAAAAAGACCGAGCCCAGCAGCGGCCGCGCGGGCAGACCAAAGCTGATGTTCGACACGCCGAGCGCGCATTTGACGCCCAGGCGCTCCTTGCACAGGGACATGGCATGCAGGATCTGCTCGGCCTGGCGTTGATTGGTCGAGGCGGTCATGACCAGGCAGTCGATGAGGATGCGGTCCGGGCCGATGCCGTAGCGGGCGGCCTCGGCCACGATGCGCTCGGCGATGGCGAAGCGAGCCTCGGCGGTATCGGGGATGCCGCCCTCGTCGAGCGTGAGGCCGACGACATTGGTGCCGTAGTGGGCGACCAGCGGGAAGATCTCGTTCATGATCTGCTGTTTGCCATTGACTGAGTTGATGATGGGCTTGCCGGCGTAGCGACGTACGGCGGCCTCGACGGCGGCGGGGTCGGTGGAGTCGATCTGCAGCGGCAGCAGCGTGGAGCCTTGGAGCTGCTCGGTCGCTTGCTGGATGACCTTGACCTCGTCGATCTCGGGTAGGCCCACGTTGACGTCCAGGATGTCGGCGCCCTGCTCTTGCTGGCTGATGCCCTGGCTCACGACGTAGTCCAGGTCGCCGTCGCGCAGGGCCTGCTGCAGGCGCTTTTTGCCGGTGGGATTGATGCGCTCGCCGATGACGGCGATCTTGTGGCCGTCGCAGGGAAGGTCCACCACGGTCTGGGCGCTCGTGACCGACATGCTGGGCTTGCGGTGACGCGGGCTGGGCGTGTGGTTGTCGATGAGGGCGCGCAAGGCGGCCATGTGCGCCGGCGTGGTGCCGCAGCAGCCGCCCACGACGCTCACGCCGTCGGCAATCATGCCGGCGACGGCCACGGCGTACTCGGGTGCCTGGATGTCAAAGACGGTATTGCCGTCATCGTCCACGCGGGGCAGTCCCGCATTGGCCTGCACCATAACGGGCTTGTCGGTAACGGTGAGCATGCGCGCAGCGAGCCCTCGGAGCTCGGCCGGTCCCTGGCTGCAGTTGATGCCCAGAACGTCGGCGCCGATAGCGTCGAGCGTGATGGCGGCGACCTCGGGGCTCGTTCCCAGGAAGGTACGGCCGTCTTCCTCGAAGGTCATGGTGGCAAAGACGGGCAGGTCGGAGTTCTCGCGGCAGGCGAGGACGGCTGCCTTGATCTCGGCCAGGTCGGTCATAGTCTCGATAATAAAGAGGTCCACGCCCGCATCGACGCCGGCACGCACTTCCTCGGCAAAGAGGTCATAAGCCTCGTCGAAGCTGAGGGTACCCAAAGGGCGAAGCAACGCGCCGATGGGACCGATGTCACCGGCGACGTAGCGGGCGCCGGCAGCGCGGGCACAGGCGACGGCCGCGGCAAAGACATCTGCCACGGTGGCGGCACCGTCGAGCTTGTGGGCGTTGGCGCCAAAGGTGTTGGCGGTGATCACGTCGCAGCCGGCCTCGACGTATTGGCGCTGAATATCGGTAATGACCTGGGGCTCCTCAAAGTTGAGCAGCTCGGGCAGAGCGCCGGCCTTCATGCCGGCCGCCTGCAGCATGGTGCCCATGCCGCCGTCGAACAGCAGGTGCCCCGTGCCCTCGATGGCGGCGCGCAGGCGATCGTCCTTAATGCGAAGGTCGTCGATCGTGCGCGTCTTGTATGCAGCGCCATTACGACGGGCAGCATCAACGGGCGCCGCCAGTGCGGCGCCGTCCAGATCGTGAGTGATAAGCGGAGTAAACATCAATGAGCTCCTAATGGCTGGAATAGCAGGTGGTGTGGGCGGCGCGGAAGCGGCAGTGCTCGCGCATGCGGCAGATATTGCAGGTGGGGCGGCTCTGGGCGTCGTGGACCTCGCCGTCAAACAGACCGATCACCGCGGTCACGCTCTTGGTGGGCATGAGCAGGCTGGTGGGTGTGACGGTAAGCCCGATGAGCCGCGTGGCGTTGAGTGCAGCCACGATTGAGCGCTGGGCCGTAAGCGGACAGTCGCCGTAGCCGGGGCTAAAGCGCCAGTTGCCAGCGAGTCCGTGTGCCGCGGCCGCAGCCTTGACTTGCTGGTCCATCTGCTCGACAGCGGCTTCTACATAGGCAGAGCATGCGGCGTCGAGCACGGCTCCCTCCAGGGGCTGCTGGGCTCCCGTGGTGCGCAGGCGACGCTCGGCGTCCATGCCGAGGGTGCATGCCATGAGCGCGGCAAAGTGGGCGTCTTTGAGATGGCGATAGATATCGCGACCACGCAGTTCAACGTTGGTGCCAACCAGACGGATACTGGGCTCTCCCTGCTCGTCCACGCCCGTGGCATCGACGGCAAACACGCGGCGCACGCCACGGGGCTCAATGTCCAGTTCCAGGCGCTCAACGACAAGCTCAATACGCTGCGACAGCTCGGGTTCAATCTGCTGGCCGCCGTAGCCCAGGTAGCGCAACATCTCGGCACGATCGACGCGGGGATGGTGGGCGGTATCGATACGATAAAGCGCCGGCGACGCAAGGTCGGCCGGCACTTCGGCAAAAGCTGTATCGATGTGCGGTTTTTCCATTACCCTAGGCGCTCCATAATGGTTGCGGCGATCGCAGGACGATTCATAGTGTACAGGTGCAGACCGGCGGCGCCGTGCTCCTTGAGGTCGCAAAGCTGACGGGCGGCATAATCTACACCGGCTGCCTGCAGGCTCTCGGGATCGTTCTCGTACTTGGCGAGAATCTTGATGACGGGGGAGGGCAGCGATGCGCCGCACATAAAGACCATGCGGCTGATCTGTGACTTGCCCATAAACGGCATGATGCCCGCGGTAATGGGCACGGTGATACCGGCCTTGTCGGCAAGCTCGCGAAAACGGTAGAAGCACTCGTTATCAAAGAAGAGCTGCGTCACAAAGAAGCTCGCGCCGGCGTCCTGTTTTTGCTTGAGGTGTTCGACCGAGACGTTGAGGTCCTCACAGGCAATGTGGCCCTCGGGGTAGGCTGCGGCGCCCACACAAAAGCCGGCGTCGACGAGCTCGGGGATGAGGTCGCGGGCGTAGGCGTAGTCCGAGGCGGGCTTGTCGTCCTCGGTCGCGCCAGCGGGAAGATCACCACGCAGGGCCAGGATGTTTTCAACGCCGGCGGTGCGATACTCGTCGATCTTGGCGGCGATATCGGCGTGCGAGCGGCCCACGCAGGTAAGGTGCGCCACCGAGGGTGTATCGAATTCGCTCGTAATCATATGCGCGATGGGGGCGGTGGTGGCACCGTTGCCCGAGCCGCCGGCCGAGCAGGTGACCGAGACAAAGCTCGGCGAAAGCTTGCACAGATTGCCAGCCACCTCGCGAGCCGTGTCGAGGGTAAGCTCGCCCTTGGGCGGGAACATCTCAAACGAAATGGGCGCGGTGCCCTGGGATGCTGCCTGCTTAAAAACCTCGTCGACGCGCATATCGTGCTCCTCTAGATACGTAATAGTGTGATGTGTTGTAAGGATTCTACAGCACCACTGTGTCACGGTGGAGTTTCACTCGCTATTTGGGGATACCAATCAAAGATGCCCTACTATCGGCATTTCCTATAACAGGGCGGTCAATCTAGGATGGGGCTATAAAGACTGGTATCTGATGCGAAATACCAGTTAATAGAGCCCCATCCCAAATTGACTACCCTTAAACCATGGGGAGAGGTCTGCAATTTATACAGTTGATTGGCTGTTGAGGGCGGCAACGCCGCCGCGATGCGGTAACCTCATTGATTGGTTTCGTGACAGCAACATAACGGTAATGTTGCGGAAACACGACGAGCCTAATCTATGACTCGTTCGTTAGTAATCAACACCGCTTCTCACGCGGTGCCGATACGAAGGGAGTTCCGTATGGCCGAACTTACTGACCGCTTCGGGACCATGGTGTTCTCTGAGGAAGTCATGAAGGACTACCTCCCCAAGGACATTTGGAAGCGCCTTGCTGCAACCCTCGAGGACGGTGAGCCGCTCGACCTGGATGTGGCCAACGCCGTTGCCCACGCCATGAAGGTCTGGGCCATCTCCAAGGGCGCGACGCACTACGCGCACTGGTTCCAGCCGCTTTCGGGCATTACTTCCGAGAAGCACGACAGCTTCCTCGAGCCCAACCACGACGGCACCGCCATTACCAAGTTTACGGGCAAGAACCTCATCCAGGGCGAGCCTGATGCCTCGAGCTTCCCCAACGGCGGCCTGCGTGCCACCTTCGAGGCCCGTGGTTACACCGCTTGGGATCCCACCAGCCCTGCCTTCATTAAGGACGATGTCCTGTGCATCCCCACGGCTTTCTGCTCCTACACGGGCGAGGCCCTGGACAAGAAGACCCCGCTGCTGCGCTCCATGACCGCGCTCTCGCGTGAGTCCAAGCGCGTTCTGGCGCTGTTTGGCAAGACCCCCAAGAAGGTCGTTCCTTCCGTGGGCGATGAGCAGGAGTACTTCCTGATCAAGAAGGACGCTTACCGCAAGCGCAGGGACCTGGTCATCACCGGTCGCACCCTCTTTGGTGCTGCTCCCTGCAAGGGCCAGGAGCTCGAGGAGCACTACTTTGGCGCTATCCGCCCCACCGTCTCGGCCTATATGAAGGACCTGGACGATGAGCTGTGGGCGCTCGGCATTCCCGCCAAGACCAAACACAACGAGGTCGCTCCCTGCCAGCATGAGCTCGCCCCTGTCTACGGCGAGGTCAACGAGGCCATCGACCAGAACCTGGTCATGATGGAGAAGATGAAGCTCATCGCCTCCCGCCACGACTTGGTCTGCCTGCTGCACGAGAAGCCCTTCGAGGGCATCAACGGTTCGGGCAAGCACAACAACTGGTCGCTTGGCACCGAGTCCGAGAATTTGCTCGATCCGGGCGACACCCCGCTCGACAACCTGCAGTTCATCGTCTTCCTCACCGCGGTGATCGAGGCCGTCGATAACTATCAGGAGCTCCTGCGTGCCTCCGTTGCCTCGGCCGGCAACGATCATCGTCTGGGCGCCAACGAGGCTCCTCCGGCGATTATGTCCATCTTCCTGGGCGACCAGCTTACCGAGGTCGTCGAGAAGATCATCGATGGCAAGGCTTCCGTCCATGCCACGCGCGGCGTGCTCGACCTGGGCGCCGATACTCTGCCCAAGCTGATGCAGGACAACACCGACCGCAACCGCACCTCCCCGTTCGCCTTCACCGGCAACAAGTTTGAGTTCCGTGCCTGCGGCTCCGAGCAGAACGTCTCCGATTCCAACCTGGTGCTCGATGCCGCCGTGGCCAAGTCGCTCAAGTCCTTCGCCGACGCACTCGAGGGTACGCCCGAGGATAAGTTCCAGGACGCCGCGCTCGAGTACTGCAAGAAGGTGCTGACCGATCACCAGCGCATCCTGTTCTCCGGCGACGGTTACTCCGACGAGTGGCCCATCGAGGCCGAGAAGCGCGGCCTTGCCAACAACAAGACCACGGCCGACGCTCTTCCCGCCTTTGTTTCCGATAAGGCTATCGCGCTCTTTGAGGAGACGGGCGTCCTGACCAAGGCCGAGGCTCAGTGCCGCTATGACTGCAAGCTCGAGAAGTACAACAAGCTCATGAACATCGAGGCTACCACGATGGTTCGCGAGGCGCGTCGTACCTATCGTCCGGTCATTACCGCCTATGCCACCAAGGTCGCTAAGGGCCTTGAGACTATTCGTGCCGCCGGCGCCGAGGCCGCCATGCAGTGCGAGCAGAACACGCTCAACAAGCTCTGCAACGGTATCACCGCCATCAACGACTCCATCAAGGCGCTCGACGCCGTGCATCAGAAGGCCGAGGCCCTCGATGGCCAGGAGCAGGCCAACGTGTATGCACACGAGGTCGTTCCCGCTATGGATACGCTGCGTGCCGCCGTGGATGCCATGGAGGAGATCGTGGCCGCCGACTACTGGCCGGTCCCGACCTACGACGACATTCTGTTCTACGTGTAGAGCGTAACCGACATATCGTCATGGTATTGAGCCGGGGTCCGCATCGCGCGGGCCCCGGCTTTTTGTTCGCGAAGGACGATTTGGAGTCCGTTTTGCAACTGATTTGCCAACGCAATAAGGGGTCGTGGGCAAATAACGTCAAATATGAGTACTGTCACTAAACTACTGCCATCTCGAAATGGCAGTTTTTGCCGAGTTAGACCACATATGTCCAGGTATATAGCTGAGGTTTGGCTCAATCTGGGCACCAGGTTGTTGATTTGACATCTGATTCACCATCAAAAAGGCCGAATTCGCTGTTACTAAATCGGTAACAGTACTCATATTTGCCATTTTTTGCACACGGTCCATCGGCAGATGCCGGAATCCGCACCTGTCGGGTTCGAATCCCGACGTATGGGTAGCAAAAAGCCCGCCACCGCGGAGGGTAACGGGCTTCTCGATTTAAATGGTGCCCCCAGCGGGATTCGAACCCGCGATATCCACCTTGAAAGGGTGGCGTCCTTGGCCGCTAGACGATGGGGACAGCGGGAAAGAGTATAGCAGACTTTTTTGCCGGCGCGTATATCGTTGGCAAACTGGAAAACCACCACACAGGAGCGGGCTTCTATCCCGATTTTCAAATATCTCAATCTGTAACATCTAAGCGGATAAATCGGCTCTACCTGTTACAGATCGAGACAAACGACGGACGTCGGGACGAACATCTCAATCTGTAACAGTACGACGACTTTTAACGGTCTACCTGTTACAGATCGAGACAAACTACCGTGGCGGGTCGAAACCACCACAAAGGTGCCTGTCCCCTTTGTGGTGGTTAGGGGAGGAGCTTCATGGCGGCGTCGTGGGCGGCGTGCTCGTAGGTGTCGTCGAGGGGTTTGAGCGGCAGCAGGGCTGTGGCCTGCGCATCGCCGCGGCGCTCGAGGGCGTGGGTAATGAGCCAGTCGGCAAGCTCGGGGTTCTTGGGCAGTGCCGGTCCGTGTAGATACGTGCCGATGACGCCCTTGTAGATGAGGCCCTCAAAACCATCGTCGCCGTTGTTGCCGGTGCCCGCGACGACGGATGTTCCGAGCGGCGTGGCCTCTGTATCGAGCAGGGTGCGGCCGCCATGGTTCTCGAATCCCACAAAGGGCTCGGGTGCCAGGTCGGTCTTAACGGCGACGTTGCCGATCAGGCGGTCGGAGCCGCGTACGGTTTCGGCGGCAATGACGCCCAGACCCTCGATGCGGTCCTCGCCCATATAGTACGAACGGCCGAGCAGCTGATAGCCGCCACAGATGGCAAGCAGTGCGCCGCCATCCTCAACATAGGCCGCAACCTTGTCTTTTTGAGCGAGCAACTCGTGCGCCACAGCCAGCTGGTCGCGATCGGAGCCGCCGCCCATCATGACGATATCGGCATCATGCAGATCGAGCACCTCGCCCATACGGACCTCGTCCACGCGAACGGGGATGCCGCGCCAGGCGCAGCGGCGCTCGAGGGCAATGACGTTGCCGCCGTCGGCATAGAGGTTGAGGGCATCGGGGTACAGATAGACGATGCGCAGCGGGCGCGAAAGCTCGACCGGCGCAATATCGGTGGGGACAGCGCTGCCATCGGCGCGCGTTACGGCGTGGGAGGCTACCGAGTTCGTATCGGTGCCTTTGAGTCCGTCGAGTTCCTTGACCAGCGGCGGAAAGGCCGTGTAGTTGGCGACGGCATAGAAAGTGTCGCCGGCGGCCTCGTCTGCCACGGCACCAATCGCCTGCTCGACATTCGAGATAATCGTGGCATCGATGCCGGCGTACTTGAGGCGCACCTGCATGTCGTGCGCACGCGTGCCGCCGGCAAAGGCGACAAGACCCGGCGTGTCGGCGATGCGCTCGAAGTCGACGTCGTAGATCCACGATACATCGTGGCCGTCGGCGTCGTTGTCGTTGAGGAAGAAGGCACAGAGCCTGCCGCCTGCCGTTTTAATGGACTGAATCTGACGATCGAAGCCCACGGGATTCTTGGCCAGGTTTGCCTCGACGGTGCGGCTGGCAATGTTCCAGCGGCCCATGCGTCCGCCGGCGGGGACGTAGGCATCGAGCGTGGGCTGCAGATGCGCCGCGTCCACGCCCAGCTCGCGCGCCGCAAAGAAGGCGGCGGCAACGTTATAGACCATGTACAGGCCGTTGTAGCGTGTGGCGATGTGTGCAGCAGCAGCGTCGGGCGCAGGTCCAAAGACCAGGTCAAAGCCGTAGCCGTCGCAGCCGAGTTCCACGCCCGTCACGCGACGGACCAGCGCGGGACGCTCCCATCCGCACGAAGAGCAATGATAGGCTCCGAGCTGGCCGTACTGCACATAGTCGTACTCCAACGGTGCGTTGCACTGTGAGCAAAAACGCGAGTCACTAATGCGATCGGACTCGGTGTCCGTGGCGCCGTCGATGCCAAAGGCGATGCTTGCATTGGGAACGCGCGCGGCGATCGCGGCACACAGCGGGTCGTCTGCGTTGTAAATGAGCGTCGTTGCCGGCGAAAGCTCCAGCGCGTGGGCGATGACGCCCTGGGTGTGGTCGATCTCGCCGTAGCGGTCCAGCTGGTCACGGAACAGGTTGAGCAGCACAAAGTAGGTCGGCTTGAGCTTGGGCAGCACACGTACGGTGTAGAGCTCGTCGCACTCAAAGACGCCCACGCGCTTGCCGCTGTTGGTGTGCTTAAGGCCGCTGCGGGCCTCGAGTAGAGCGCCTACCACACCAGGCTCCATGTTGTTGCCGGCGCGGTTGCATACCACGGTAGCACCGCTGGCGGCAACGGCGTCGGCGATGAGGTTGGAGGTGGTGGTCTTGCCGTTGGTGCCGGTGATCACTACGCTGCGGTCGACCAGGCCCGCGAGGTCGCTCAGCAACTCGGGGTCGATCTTCATGGCGATGCGGCCGGGGAGTACGCCGCCCTGGCGTTTGAGGACAGAGCGCAGTCCCCAGCGGGCAATATCGCTCGAGGTGCAGGCAAGAGATGAGCGGAGGTTCATGAAGCCGTTCCTAACATAGATGACATGGTCGGGGCGATCGCGTCGCTAAAAGCCGTAGCGGCGCGCAAAATCCTGGGCAAGCTGCGATACATCTTCGCAGGCGTTGGCCCAGGGGGCAAAGTCGGGGGTGTCCGAGATAATGCCGTCGGCTTCCCAAACCGCCTGGTGCGAGAGGTCCCAGGGGTCGCGCGGCTCGGGTCGGCAGGGAAGATACGGCGTCTGGTACATGGGGTTCAGCAAGAAGAACGCGCCGCCCTCGCAACGGTTAGCGAACTCACGCAGCGCGCGCGTCGCCGGGCGCATCTTGTTTGTTTTAAACAGCAGAATCGTGCGGGCGAGCAGGTACCAAGGAGAGTTTTCGAGTGCGTCTGCCCCCATCTGTTCCTCGAGCTGATGAGCCAGGGCAAAAAAGCCGTCCTGGTCTTCCAGGCGAGCGAGGGCGAGCAACACGGTGCCGGCGGCCCGAGTGGGATAGCCTTCTGCTTTAAGGACGCGGCGAGCGTAGTTGGCAGCAGCACGGTAGCGGGCGCTCGCCATGCACAGCTGCGAGATGGCCTCGAGCGTGTGGAGCCACCCGATAAGCGCCGGCTCGCTTACGGTGAGGTCTGCCGCGGTGACACCGTCGGCCAAAACATTATTGGCCCAATAGTGCGGGGCCTCCATATCAAACCCGGGCACGCTCTGTTGCAGGTAGTCGGCCGTGCTCGCCTCGAGCTTCATCAGGTCGCCCAGGCAGGCGTCAACGGGCGTGTCGGCCAGGATGATGGCGAGCAGCTGCGCGTCGACGGCCAGTGAATCGACGCGGACGATCTTGAGCAGCTCATCGCGCATGTCGTCGAACAGACGATTGCGCGTCTGCTCGAACTCCTCGTCGCTGCCCATGTCCTCGATGCGATGGAGCTCGTCGAGCAGGTGACGATGAACACCGGCATAGGACAGCAGCGCCCGGGCATGCTCGGACTGCGCATACTTTTGGGGATTCGCGCTAATGTCGTTATGGACAAGCTCGCGTGCTGCATCGGTGAGCTCGGGGTGCGACGCCAGATAGGTGCGCTCCAGGTAGGCGGGGATGTAGACGCTCGGATCCATTAGAGGTCTCCTCCCTTAAACGGCAAGCCCTGCTCGGCCGCCCGCAGTATGCGCTCGTCGATCTGGGAGCGCACGATGTCGTTGGTGGCGACCCAGGCGGCAAAGCTGGCGTTGTCGGGTGCGCCCAGGCCCTCCTGCAGTACCGGCGTCGCCTCGGAGAGTGCAAGGACGAGCTCGTCGGTGGAGCCTGCACCCACGTTGACGCGGGCATAGACGCCATCGGGAAACTCGGTTTGGAAGTAGAGCGCCTCGGCTGCGTGCGGGCACGAGCGCGCAAGGATGCGCAGGTAGTGTTCGGCGCCCTCGTAATCCAGCTCGCGCCAGGCAGCGCTCATCAGCGCGATGAGCGTCCACGGGTCCAAGTCGCGTTCTGCATCCTTGGGACGACGGCGCAGCGGCGTGTTGGCGAGATAGGGGACGGAGTGGGCAGAGCGAAAGCGCTTGAGCTCCTCAGCGGGGTATTCGAGCTTTGCCATGGCGAGCATTGCGGTGTGGCGGACGCCGGCGGGGTCGTTGGGCGCAAAGTCCAGGCTGCGATTCGCGGCATCCAGCGACATGCGGTAGCGGCCGCTAATGAGCGCGCGCGATGCCAAGGCGGCAAGCCAGCGCAGGTAGGGACGGCGGGTCAGGTCGCCTGCGGCCTCGCGCTCGTAGGGGTCCTGCGCCGAGGCAATCTTGAGCGCCAGATCGTGCTCCACCTCGTCGCACTTGGACACCAGATATTGCACGTATTCCTCGTTAGATTCGGCGGTGAGCGCGCACAGCATCCGCTGGGCATCCCAGTTGGCCGGATCGAGCGCGGCTGCCTCGCGGAGCATGTTCTCGGCTGCGGCTTCTTCTTGCTCTGCCTGGGCGTCGTCGGGGATAAAGGGAATGCGGTAGTCGACAGCCTCGACCACCTTGGCAATGAGGTGCCCAGCTCGGTCGCGATCGTGCACGATGAGCGGCGCGGGGTTACGGGTGAATTGTTCCATCAGACGCTCTACGGCGGGGCCGTCGGTGAGCGGGATATTGTCGCGGCGCAAGGCCTCAAGAACGAGGCGATGGCAATCCTCTTGAATGGGGTCGAATGCCATGGGGCCTCCTTTGCTGCGGTTAGGGTTCAAATATCTCTATATAAGGTTCTAGTTTACCCGCATGTGGCACACCGGGGGTGCTGCACTTGGACATGCACCTTTGCACCACGAAGACGGATGTCGCACAAATGTCGGCACCCTGGACGACCGAGTGGTATCACGGTGCCGCAAACGGTCGATTTTTGGCGGCGAACGGGACGCATTTTGGAGGGGCACAGTCCTGCCCGGGATATGTGGTCAACCTTGATAAAACGTTTGCCCAGCTTGGGAGTATGAATGCCCCACAAGGGTCTTCAGGAATAGAAAAAACGTTTCATCATTGTTGGCTTTAGGTGAATAACTGACCAACCAGAACGGTAAAATAGTGTTTGTCTGAGCGTTGAGACGTTTAGACATCGCGCATTGTCGTCGCCGGCAACGCGCAAACGGTCCTAACGGAGCCAATCGGGTGCTCCGTTATATACGCAAGTCTAAGAGGGGCTTGTTTAGGAGGCACAGTATGGGACGTTTTACCAATCCTCGCGATCTGTACTTTGGTGAGGGCGCTCGCCACGAGGTGAAGAACCTCAAGGGCAAGAAGGCCATCATCGTTTCTGGCGGCAGCTCTATGCGCCGCGGCGGGTTCTTGCAGGACGTTGAGGCCGACCTTAAGGAAGGCGGTTTCGAGGTCAAGCTGTTCGAGGGCGTCGAGTCCGATCCGTCCATCGAGACGGTCATGAAGGGCGCCGAGGCCATGCGCGAGTTCGAGCCCGACTGGATTATCGCCATCGGCGGCGGCTCGCCCATCGATGCCGCTAAGGCCATGTGGGTCTTCTACGAGTATCCCGAGGAGTCCTTCGACAACATCATCCAGCCGTTCAGCTTCCCCGAGCTGCGTCAGAAGGCTCATTTCTGCGCCATTTCCTCCACCTCCGGTACCGCTACCGAGGTCACTGCCTTCTCCGTCATCACCGACTACGCCAAGGGCATCAAGTACCCGCTGGCCGACTTCAACATCACCCCTGATGTCGCCATCGTCGACCCCGAGCTCACCTACACCATGCCCGCCAAGCTGTGCGCTCACACCGGCATGGACGCTCTGACCCACTGCATGGAGGCCTACGTTTCCACCTTCGCCTCTATGTTCACCGACGCCAACGCCCTGCACGGCATCCGCGAGATCGTCGAGTGGCTGCCCAAGTCCTATGCTGGCGACCATGAGGCCCGTCAGCACATGCATGAGGCTCAGTGCATCGCCGGTATCGCCTTCTCCTCGGGCCTGCTGGGCATCGTTCACTCCATGGCTCACAAGACCGGTGCTGCCTTCGAGAACGGCCACATCATCCACGGTGCCGCTAACGCCATGTACCTGGGCAAGGTCATCCAGTGGAACTCCAAGGACCCGCGTGCTGCCGAGCGTTACGCTTACGTGGCCAAGGAGATCCTGCACCTTCCCGGCGAGACCAACGAGGAGCTCATCGCCGCGCTCGTCCAGAAGATTCGCGACCTCAACGACCAGCTCAACATTCCGCAGTCCATCAAGGATTACGCGAATGGTGGCGTGAAGGTCGACGCCGAGAACCCGCAGATGGTCTCCGAGGAGGAGTTCCTCGCCAAGCTGCCCGAGATCGCCGCGAACGCCGAGCAGGACGCCTGCACGCCCGAGAACCCGCGTGAGACCAAGGCTGCCGACTTCGAGAAGATTCTCAAGGCCTGCTACTACGACACCGACATCGATTTCTAATCGACTCTTGTTATCGTAACGAGGGGCTCCGCACGTATCTGTACGGAGCCCCTTTCTTTTTTCTTTTAGAGAATGGGATAGTTATGGCTGCAATTTTCAATAGCCCCAGCAAGTACATCCAGGGTCCGGACGAGCTCGCCAAGCTCGGCTCCTATGTCGAGCCGCTCGGCGCTAAGGCCCTCGTCATCGTGACGCCTTCGGGCAAGAAGCGCGTCGGTGCTAAGATCGAGGGCGGTTTTGCCGAGGCTAAGGCCGAGCTGCTGTTTGAGGACTTTAACGGCGAGTGCTCCAAGGGCGAGGTCGATCGCCTAGTTGCGCTCGCTCGCGACAACGGTTGCGACATCATCGTCGGCGTCGGTGGCGGCAAGATCCTCGACACCGCGAAGGCCGTCGCCTATTACCTGGAGTCCCCGGTTATCATTTGCCCCACCATTGCTTCGACCGATGCCCCGTGTTCGGCACTTTCGGTGCTCTACACCGACGATGGCCAGTTCGATAAATATCTCTTCCTTAAGGCAAACCCCAACATTGTCCTGATGGATACGACGGTTATCGCGGCGAGCCCGGTGCGCCTGACGGTTTCCGGTATGGGCGATGCGCTCGCAACCTACTTTGAGGCCCAGGCGACGCATGATGCCGACGGTGGCACTTGCGCCGGCGGTAAGGGCGGCATGGCCGGCCTGGCGCTCGCCAAGCTCTGCTACGAGACGCTTATGGCCGATGGCGTCAAGGCCAAGGTCGCGCTGGAGAAGGGTGCGCTCACGCCTGCCGTCGAGCATATCATCGAGGCCAACACGCTGCTTTCGGGCATTGGCTTTGAGAGCTCGGGCCTTGCTGCTGCTCATGCCATCCACAATGGCCTGACGATGCTGCCCGAGTGCCACGGCATGTATCACGGCGAGAAGGTCGCCTTTGGCACCATCGTTCAGCTGGTACTCGAGGATGCTCCGACTGAGAAACTCGAGGAAGTCTTGGGCTTCTGCATTGAGCTGGGCCTGCCGGTCACGATGAAGGAACTTGGCGTTGCCGAGCTTACGCGCGAGCAGGCCATGATTGTTGCCGAGGCCGCCTGCGCGCCCGATGACACCATGTGCAATATGCCGTTTGAGGTGACGCCCGAGATGGTCGCAAACGCCATCCTGGGTGCCGACGCGCTGGGACACTACTATCTCATAGATGAGTAAATCAAGCTAAGGAAGGGGCAAAGCCAGCAGACGGCTTTGCCCCTTTTTGCTATGGTGCAAACTAGCCTGACCCCATCGCACCAAGTTGGTGCAAAGGGGGCAGGTTACTTTGCACCAATCGTTGTTTGATGAAGGGCGGATTCTCGTATGGCGCTTCCTATGGTTTATGGCGGTCCCGGCCGGTATGTTCAGGGGCCGGGTGAACTTTCGCGTCAGGGCAGGTATTTGTCATGGTTGGGCTGCGCTGCCTATGTCTTGTTTGACCAGGGCACCGAGGATCGGCTGTGCAGGCAGATCGTCGATGGATTTCTGGACGAAGATCTAAGCGAGCCGTTCTTTAAGATTTATGACGGTCCGTGTACGGAAGAGGCCGTTGTCGAAATGGCTAAGGAAGCCCAGGCTGAGTATTGCGACATGGTGGTGGGTATTGGCGGCGGCAAGATGCTCGATATCGCCAAGGCCGTTGCGTTTTATGCCGAGTTGCCGTTGTGCGTATGCCCCACGGCGGCTTCGATGGACGGTCCGTGCAGCGCGATTTCGGTGTTGTATCACGAGGATGGATCGTTCGACCGCTATCTGATGCTCGAGAAGAATCCAGACCTAGTTGTGGTCGACACCAACGTGCTCGCGGCAGCCCCGCTGCGTATGACGGTCGCCGGCATGGGCGACGCGCTGGCAACGTACTTCGAGGCACGTTCGTGCGCCGCGGCGCATGGCGCCAACGAGCATGGTGGCGCGCCGGGACACTTGGCCTTGGTTGCGGCTCGTGCCTGCTATGACACGCTTATGGAGTGCGGCGTCGCTGCCAAGCGCGATCTCAAGAAGGGGCGTATATCGCCGGCGGTTGAGCGTCTGATCGAGTGCAATATTCTGCTCTCGGGCGTCGGCTTTGAGAGCGGTGGCTTGGCGTTGGCACATGCCATCGCCAACGGTCTGATGATTCTGCCCGAGTGCAAGGCCATGCACGGCGAGGCCGTGGCGTTTGGCCTGGTGGTCCAGCTGCGCCTGGAGCGTGCGCCCGAGCTTGATCAGGTGCTCGAGTTTTGCCAGCGCGTCGGTCTGCCGACGACGCTCGAGGAGCTGGGCCTTGGTGAGATTTCCGATGCCGATTTGCTGAGCGTTGCGGACGCAACTTTTAAGAACGAGCGTAACATGGCCAACGAGCAGGCCAAGGTGACCAAACAAAAGCTCATGCAGCTCATGTGCGAGGCATAGTTTGGCACTTGATTGACCTTGTGCAATCGAGGCGACGATAGGCCATAAGCTATTTGCCGCAAAGATGCGCCGCATGTAATTTGCCCGAGGCGTGGGCCGATGGCGTATCATTATCTCTTGCTTGTTTGCACTGCTCAGGGAGGGGCCGCGCATGGCGCAGGAACACGATTTGTTTGATGACATTATCGAGATCAGCAAGGGTTTCGACTTTCTTAAAAACCCGCTTGGCGGTGTGACCGATGCACTCGATCCGTCGGCGCCGCAGTGGAATCCTGCCGACTACAAGGAGCGTCCGCGCGGCAACACCATTCCGTGCCTGACCTGCAAAAACGAAAAGAGCGGCTGCACCGCGTGCATGGACGTGTGCCCGGTCAACGCTATCGAGGTCGAGGAAGACGCCATCGAGATCCTCGACTCCTGTCGCAAGTGCGGCCTGTGCGCCGCTGCCTGTCCGACCGAGGCAATCATCTCGCCGCGCCTGGCGCCCAAAAACGTCTACGACGACATTGTCTCGGCGGCTACGAGCCACGAGACCGCCTACGTCACCTGCACGCGCGCCCTCAAGCGCATGCCGCGCGAAAACGAGGTCGTCGTTGCCTGCGTGGGCGATATTACGGCCGAGACCTGGTTCTCGGTGCTGGCCGATTATCCCAACGTGAGCGTGTACCTGCCGCTGGGCGTGTGCGATAAGTGCCGTAACACCGGTGGCGAGGACATTCTGGGCGAGGCCATTGCTACTGCCGAGGAGTGGGCGGGCACGGGCATGGGTCTGGAGGTCGATCCCAAGAGCCTCAAGTGCCACAAGCGCCGCGAGTACGAGCGCAAGGAGTACATGGAAAAGATCGCCCGCACCACGGGCCTTACCGTGACAAAGCTCAATCCGGCAACGGCGGCACTGGCCTCGGTGACGCAGAAGCTCAAAGCCCATCGCCATCAGATCACGCAGCTCGAGCGCACGCTCAACACCATGTGCGGCACCACGACGACCAAGCGTCGCCGTTCGCTCACGCACGGGCGGCAGCTGGTGCTCTCGACGCTGCAAAACCACCCCGAGCTTGCCCAGAACATGCAGGTGAGCACGCCTGAGTGTGATTTTGACAAGTGCACGTCGTGTGGCGAGTGTGTCAATGTATGTCCCACGTTCGCCTGCGATTTGGTGGGAAGCGGCCGCTTTGCGTTGGAGTCCACGTATTGTTTGGGCTGCGGTGCCTGCGTCAAGGTGTGCCCCGAGCATGCGCTCAAGTTAGTTGAACATGACGCGTCCAATCTGGTCGTCGTCGATCCCGAAGCCGAGGAAAAGGCTGCCCAGAAGGCTAAGGCCCACGAAGAAGCCCAGAAGGTCAAGGCCGAGGCAAAGGCCAAGCTTGACAAGATGCTCGACCAGGTGGAAAAGCTCGCGGACTAGTCAGCGACCTCTATCTCTGCTTCATTCGTGCCGCCGTGGCGTCCGGGTTCGCCCAGATGCTGCGGCGGCGCTATACTTATGCAGTTTGAAATGCTTGTACCAAAAGGAGCTGTCGTGTCCCTTTCCATCGGTATCGTGGGCCTGCCCAACGTAGGCAAGTCGACGCTGTTCACCGCGCTTACCAAAAAGACCGGCCTTGCCGCCAACTACCCGTTCGCCACGATCGACCCCAACGTGGGTATCGTCGACGTGCCCGATAGCCGTCTGCAAAAGCTCGCCGACATCGTTAACCCGGGTCGCATTGTGCCGGCGACGGTCGAGTTCGTCGACATCGCAGGTCTGGTGAAGGGCGCCAACGAGGGCGAGGGCCTGGGCAACCAGTTCCTGGCCAACATTCGCGAGACCGACGCCATCTGCGAGGTCGTGCGCTACTTTAAGGACCCCAACGTCATGCGTGAGGTAGGTCGCACGGGCGAGTTCGTCGATCCCGCCGGCGATGCCGACACCATCATGACCGAGCTCATCCTGGCCGACATGGGTACGCTCGAGAAGCAGCTGCCCAAGCTCGAAAAGGAGGCCAAGCGCGACAAGGAGCTCATGCCCAAGTTCGAGGTGGCCAAGCGTCTGCTTGCCTGGCTCAACGAGGGCAAGCGCGCCGCATCCATGGAGATGACCGACGAGGAGCGTGCTGCCGCCAAGGGCCTGTTCCTGCTCACCATGAAGCCCATCCTGTACGTGGCAAACGTGGACGAGGATATGCTCAACGACGATCTGGCGCCCATCGATGGTGTTAAGCCGCTGCCCATCTGCGCCAAGATCGAGGCCGAGCTTTCCGAGCTCGATCCCGAGGACGCCGCCGACTACCTGGAGAGCCTGGGCTTGGAGCAGCCCGGCCTGGACGTGCTCGCGCAGGCGGCCTATAAGCTGCTCGGCCTGCAGTCGTTCTTTACGGCCGGCGAGATGGAGGTCAAGGCCTGGACGGTTCGTCAGGGCGCGACCGCCCCGCAGGCCGCCGGCGTTATCCACACCGACTTTGAGCGCGGCTTTATTAAGGCCGAGGTCATTGGCTATGACGACTACATCGAGCTCGGCGGTGAGCAGGGCGCCAAGGCCGCCGGCAAGCTGCGTATTGAGGGCAAGGACTATGTCATGGCCGATGGCGACGTCGTGCACTTCCGCTTTAACGTGTAAGGACGACGCACATGTTTAAATATGGCAAAAAAGCCGGCTACATGGGTATTGCGCTGCTCATACTTGCGGTGATTCCGCTGGTGGTCGCAGCGTGTGTTATCCCCAACATTGGTCCCGAGGTGGCAACAAAGTTTAATGCCGCCGGCGAGGCGACGCGCTGGGGCAAGAGCTACGAGTTGCTGGCGCTGCCGGTGCTCAACCTGCTGCTGAGCGTGGTGACGTACTTTACGGCAGGACGCCAGGCTAAAAACAATGATGACTCCGCCGCCATGGCGCGTATCGTGTGCGAACGCTACCTGCGCAACGGTTGCATCACGGGTGTGTTCCTCAACGTGGTTAACGTTTACTTTATGTACTCGGCGATTACCGGAACGGGCTTTGGCCTTGGTTTCTAGCTTGTCCTTTTAGGCAACGAGTCTGCACATATATTCAATGGCTGCTGCGAGGCCGCCGCTCGATCGTGGTTTAAAGACCATGTCGGCGGCGGTCTCGTTTTCGTATCCGGCGCCACGAAGGGCGAGTGCGATGCCGGCTTCTAGAAGGAGCGGCAGGCCGCGTTGGCTGGTTGCGATTACGGCAGCCTGATTGAGCGGGCAGCTGTGCGTTTGGCATTGGATGGCAAGTTCACCTTGCGCCGGGCAAGGGACCAGAACGGCGGCGACGCGACTTGATAGCAATGCAAATGCTGTGCGCTCATCGGGCGAAAGGCATTCGGCTTCAACGACGACGAGCTTGGGCGGTGCGCTGTTTGTGCGAAGCGTGGCTCGGTACATGCGGACCGAAGAACCCGACATAGAAAACTCCTGTGTATTCGGCAAAACGTAAACTATAGTTTACGTTTTTGTTCAGCTCCATTTCAAACTCGGCTGCATGGACGAACGTGCGAAACAGATTCTTGGCAGGCGGGTCGAAGAGACACGCAGGGACCTTGGTATCTCCAAGGTTGATTTTTGTGTGGCGACAGGAATCAGCCGACCCTACCTCGACCGAATCGAAGATGGGACGGCAAATTTCACGCTCAAGGTTCTATTTAAAATCGCGCCCGCACTCGGCATGACGGTGTCAGAGCTTCTCGAGGGGATCGAATAGGGGAAACCCGTCGATAACTGAATTACGCCATCGGGACGCGGTCGTGGTTGACTTGGCTGTAGAACAGGCGCTGAATCTCGGCCGCATCACGTGACTGGCCGAGTGCCCACATGGTTTTGGCCACGAGCGTCTCGGTGGTCATGTCATCGCCGCGCAGAATGCCCGGATGATCGGCGTAAGCGCGGCCGACCTCATAAACGCCCAGGTCGAGGCCCTCTTCGGGGACCTGCGTGGTCATAACGACGGTGCGACCCGAATCGACCCAGCGGAAAATCGCCTCTTGGAACGACTCGCCCGACTCGCCAAACTCGGGGATACCGCCAATGCCAAAGGTCTCAAGGATTACAGCGTCGTAGCTATCGGCAAGGGCGTCGAGGATGCCCGGGTTTACGCCGGGCGTGAGCTTGAGTACAAATACGCGCGGGTCGATGCTGTCGTAGAAACGCACCGGGTTTTCGCCCTGATGCGTGCCGTGAAGCCCGTTGCGCACGATGCGGTCGTTGCGGATATAGGCGATGGGCGGATAGTTGACGCTAATGAACGCGTTAAAGCTCATGGTGCGCTGTTTGCGGGCGCGCGTACCGGCAATGGCTACGCCGCCAAACACGATTGAGACGTCGTGCGAGTGCTCGTCGAGCGCATAGAGCAGGCTCTGGTACAGGTTGAGCTTGGCATCGGTAAAGGGATTGCCCATGGGCTTTTGCGAGCCGGTGAGTACGATAGGCTTGGGGCTGTCCTGAATCAGATAGGAAAGCGCCGCCGCGGTGTAGCTCATGGTGTCGGTGCCGTGCAGAATCACGAAGCCGTCGTGGTCGGCATAACCCTCGACGATGACGTCGCGGATACGCATCCAGTCACTGGGGCGCATATTGGTGCTGTCGATGTTCATGGGCTGCACGACGTCGAGCTCGCAGAGGCCCGAGATCTCGGGGACGCTCTGGGCGAGCTCCTCACCGGTCAGGGCGGGGGAGAGGCCGTTGCCGTCCTCGGTCGATGCGATGGTGCCGCCCGTGGCGATGAGAAGGATGCGCTTCATGCTGGTATTCCTATCGGTTTTGTCGCCGCAAGGGCGGAGTCGTTCGGCAGTATTGTGGCACAGGGCGTCCAATGTTCAAACGTAATACATCATCTGTAATGTTTAGTAATACTTCAATTGCCGTCAAATAAGGGCCCAGGTCGTGCGTTTGCCGTGCGCTGATGGCCGCGAGGGACGAGAAACCCCATATAACGTGTACACTATGGAAGTTATTTTCGTTCATTCACGCGGGTGGGCACCGGCTCCCCGCCAACAAGAGGGGGAAACCATGGATCAAAAGGCTTCCGCAAAGGTCCTCGTACTCGACTTTGGTGCGCAGTACGGTCAGCTCATTGCCCGTCGCGTCCGCGACCTCAACGTGTATTCCGAGATCGTTCCCTGCGACATCTCGGCCGATGAGATTCGCGAGATGAACGCCTCTGCGCTCATCCTTTCCGGCGGCCCGGCCTCCGTGTACGCCGAGGACGCTCCGTCCATCGATCCCGCCATCTTTGACCTTGGCCTTCCCGTCCTGGGCTTTTGCTACGGCCATCAGATCACGGCCGTGACGCTCGGCGGCAAGGTCGGCCACTCCGAGGTGGGCGAGTACGGCCGCGCCACCATCACGCGCACGGCTGGCGCCAAGCTCTTTAACTCCACGCCCATGGAGCAGACCGTGTGGATGAGCCATCGCGATGCCGTGTCCGAGGTGCCCGAAGGCTTTACCGTTACCGCCAGCACCGACGTGTGCCCGGTTGCCGCCATGGAGTGCGTCGAGCGCAAGATTTTCACCACGCAGTTCCACCCCGAGGTCAAGCACTCCGAGTACGGTCAGCAGCTGCTGAGCAACTTCCTGTTTGAGATTTGCGGCCTGGAGCCCAACTGGAGCATGGACAACCTGGTCGAGACCATGACGGCCGAGTTCCGCGAGAAGGTCGGCGACGACCGCGTGATTCTGGCCCTGTCCGGTGGCGTCGACTCCTCCGTCGTGGCTGCGCTGGGCGCCCGCGCCGTGGGCAAGCAGATGACCTGCGTGTTCATCAACCACGGTCTGCTGCGCAAGGGCGAGCCCGAGCAGGTGGAGGAGGTTTTCACCAAACAGTTTGACGTCGACTTTATCCACGTCCACGCCGAGGACCGTTATGCCGAGCTTCTGGCCGGTGTAACCGAGCCCGAGGAGAAGCGCCGCATCATCGGTACGCAGTTCTGGAAAGAGTTCTTCGCCGTGGCGCAGCAGCTCGAGACCGATGGCAAGCCGGTCAAGTACCTGGCTCAGGGCACCATCTATCCCGACATCATCGAGTCCGGCGCTCGCAAGACGGGCGGCAAGACGGCCACCATCAAGAGTCACCACAACCTGATCCCGTTCCCCGAGGGCGTGCACTTCGACCTCATCGAGCCGCTCGATCACTTCTTTAAGGACGAGGTCCGCGCGCTTGGTCTGGCGCTCGGCCTGCCGGGCCACATCGTGTTTCGTCAGCCCTTCCCGGGCCCGGGCCTGGCCATCCGCATCATCGGTGCAGTCGACAAGGAGAAGCTCGAGATCCTCAAGAACGCCGACGCTATCGTGCGCGAGGAACTCGACGCCTACAACCAGCGTCTGTTTGAGCAGACCGGCGAGCGCAACTCCGAGCACAGCTGCTGGCAGTATTTCGCGGTCCTGCCCGACATTAAGTCCGTCGGCGTCATGGGAGACGAGCGCACCTACCAGCGCCCGATTATCCTTCGCGCTGTCGAGTCCAGCGATGCCATGACCGCCGACTGGGCCAAGCTGCCCTACGACGTGCTGGCCCGCATCTCCGGTCGTATCGTGGCCGAGGTCCCCGGCGCCAACCGCGTGTGCTACGACATCACGTCCAAGCCGCCCGCGACGATTGAGTGGGAGTAGAACAGACGTTCGATAAAATAATATAGTATCAGATAGCGGGCACGGTTTCAATTGAATCCGTGCCCGCTGCTGTATGCGTGTCCTTGCACGCCCAATATGCGCCGTAAAAGCCGTCTTCTTCGACGTCAAAGTGAATGCGCTTCGTTTTTGCCTCTCAAAATCTTATTTTCACGATTTGCATTTTCATCCCGTTGTCACCGACCCTTGCGAGAAACCGGAAAAAGCCGCTGACAGAAGGGTCTCTCAAATCGTTGTAGCCCAGCATATAGCCGCGACTTGTGACCTGCAGACGGCTGTCCCACGTGCCGATTTCCTTGGCGGCATCCGAAACCGCAAAATATGCCCCCACATCTTTGATTTTTGCAGTCTTAAGCCATGTTTTTGCGATCATCTTTACTGCCGTCCGATTGGCAGCATCAAAGACCAGCACACTGCCGGGGAAAGCGTCCGCCATCCCCCGCACCAGTTCCCGGACCTGCTGGGTCAGAAAGTAATAGAACACCCCGGAGGCAAAGAACACCGCCCCGCGGGAGGCATCGATTTTGCTAAACCATGCGGTGTCTTTCAGGTCGCAGGGGATATTTTGTTCTCGATCCCCGGCGGGCAGTAGCTGCTGCCGCAAGGCAATCACATCCGGGAAGTCCAGATTGTAGATCTTGCATCTACCGTTGTCGCAGGTTCTGCCGGTGTTGTCCAGCCCGCAGCCCAGATTGACCACCGCCGCATTGGGGTGGCCTTTCAGGTAATCCCGCACCTCGAAAGCAAGATCACTTTGCCGTGTGGCCACCTCCAGCGCACCAAAGCGCTGCATCAGGCTGCGGGAGTTTTTCTCTGCCTCTGAAAAGTCGTAGTCGATCTGGTCGAGCAGGCGAACCGCTGTTTCATCCCTGTAAAGGTTCGGGTACAGCTCCGTACACAGCTTCCGGGAATACAGCGGGAGGATCAGCGTCTCCTGCACGGTGTTTTTCTCAATTTTATATTTCATAGGTGTCTTCCTCAGTGAATAAAAACTGTCATAATTGCCGCCAGCATAGCCGCTATGACCGTCATGCCTATCGCCATGTGCAGGATGGATGCAAAAACGCCCGTGCTTGATGCCCTTACTTCCGCGCCGTGACGCAGAGCCACTTTTTCTTTTTGCGTATCTGCACCTCGTGAAAACCCGCCTGCTCCAAACACGCCTTTAATTCAATGTCCTTGTAGATGGTCATGCCGCCGATGATCTGCGTCCACCTCTCGTCCCTGTCTGTATCGCCATTGCTCTCGTTGCAGATAAGAATTTTCCCGCCTGGCTTCAGCGTCCGCCAGACCTCACGGAAGCATCGGGGCAAATCAGGCCAAAAATAGACGGTCTCAAAGGCCGTGGCAGCATCGAAGTAGCTATCCTCAAACGCCATATCCGCCACACTGCCTTGCAGAACGGCGCAACGCCCCTCCTGAATTGCAGTTCGGTTGAGCTTTCTGGCCTTCTCCACACTGACGGGCGAATAGTCGATGCCCTTGACGACGCCATGCGGGCATTTTTTCAGCAGCCGTTTTATGTTCGCCCCGCCGCCGCAGCCGCAATCCAGCACCTTGGCGTTTGGCGCAAGTCGTAGAAACTGAAGTCCCCACCGCGCCACAGGGCTGTGGCCCAGATTCATCATGGCAACCATAAGTTTTCCGCCGAGGCCCACGGGCTTGCGGGTGTTTTCAAAGAACGACATCTGGCCCCTCCGATTTCGTGCATTCCGCATAGGTCAACGGGAACGAGGCCTTCAGCACCGAGCTTTTCTGCACCGCCCAGCCGTTTTGACGCAGGAAACGCAGGTATTCCTCGCTTGTCCACCTGCTGTGGAGGGGGAATCCCGCCATACTCATGAAAAAGGCTTTTGCCTTGCCGGAAACCGAGTTCCCCGCGTGGGTGAAGGTTGGAGCGATGAGCACGCCGTCGTCCTTCAGCACCCGCCTGATTTCTTGCAGGGCCTTTTCCGGATGCGGCACTATGTGAAGCGCGTTGGACACAATCACCACTTCGAAGGACTTCTGTGCATAGGGCAGGCGGAACATATCTTGTACGGAAAAGTGCAGCTTTGCGGATTGATTGTCCCGCTTTGCTTCAAGGATCATCTTTGCAGAGGCGTCCGTAGCCTCGATGTGCGCCGCCGCATTTACGATGCTCTTTGCGATAAGCCCCGTGCCGGTGGCAACCTCCAGCACGGTTTTTGCTTTCACTACCGGCCGGATCAGCCCATACATCTTCTCATACGCCGCCCGGTCGTTTCGCATGAAACGGTCGTACCGACTGGCATTCTTGTCCCAGAAACCCTTGCGTTCATGCATGGCTGTCGCCCCCAAACAGTTAGAGCTATCTAACTATAACACACGAATCATGCAGTAAGATGAGGCTAACCTTCTTTTCTTGGCTAAGACGCATCTCTTCGGTTTTCGCTTATAGCGGCGCGAGTCAGATGCTAGGCTGGAGCTGAAGAAGGAGCTTGGCGGACAGGTAGGTCGATACCGGTTCCCGGAACGGTGATCAAGCCAATTACACCAGGGCCCTAGTCATTGAGTGGGAATAGAAAATTCCTTAGTTATGGGGGTATAAATTTGATTTCCTTTAGGATACACCCCCATAACTATATGAATTGACCTGCTGACTCCAATGAAGATTGGAGGGCAACTGCCAGGGGTGACGGCCCAGCGAGTGTTATTTTGCGAGCTATGCGCGTTGAAAGCGACCTTTCGTGGCATAAACTGCTTGCCGGAAGCCGCGGCTTTCAGAGTACGGCTTACGTGTACGTTTAACCTCCGTGGGCGACGGGGTGCCGCAAGGCGTAGAATATCGCCCACCTGTAGGGGCCTGCAGCGATGCGGGCCCCGCTTCGTATGAGGGGGCGCAACCGGTGAAGACCGTATCCATCTCCCAGGACTTCTTCGACCTCGTCGAGGGCGACCGCGAGCTCATGCTTAAGCACAATCTCCCCTGCATCGTGGTGGTGAGGCTGCGTTTCCGCGGGAAGCGCAGGGACTTCGCCGTGCCGCTGCATTCCAACATCGCCCCCAACGTGCCCAAAGACCAGTACTTTGCGTTGCCACCCCGCCCCACGACGAGCCCCGGCTGTCGCCACGGCATCCACTACATCAAGATGTTCCCCATAACCAAGTCCTACCAGCGCCGCTTCAGGACCGAGGGCTCGGCCTACTACGAGACGCTCCAGCGCATCATCGACGGCAACACCAAGCGCATTGTCTCCGAGTGCCAGGCGTACCTCGACCGCTGCGAGCGCGAGGGAAGGCCCCGCTTCGCCGTCGACATCGACCGTATCGTGGGGCTGCTGGAGGGCGAGAAGTAGGGCACCTCGGCTCAGTCTCGAGCCATGTGGAGTCGCTCCGCATTTTTGAACGCCGCGTGTGCGTCCCAAATACTTGAGAAACAAGCTGTGAAGTGCAGTGGCTCGAAGCGCGCCTCCGCCTCATCCGCGCGACGCTGGCTTCTTGCTTGAGCCGACTCCCGCTTCATCGCTTCCCGCTGTGCTGCGAGCGCCTGTTGTGCCTTGGTGCTCACCGCGGGCCGCTTAAGGGCTTTCGCTGCCTCGCGAGCGCGTCGCTTGGGATTCTTCGCGGGCTTGCTTGTTTCCGTGGCCTCGTCACCGAAGAACGAGAGCTTCGCCCATTTGCTTGTAACGAATTGCAGGATTTCCTCATTGGACGGTTCTGCACCGAAGACGATGCGGACGACGCCGTATCTGCCGTCCTCGACATGCTCCGCCAGCCCGACCCAGAATTGGCCGTCATGATATACGGTCAGGGTGGATGACACGCTGATCTGCATGGTTGGTTCCTCCTTTATGTAGATGACCATGCAGAGAAGGGACAACCAAGGAGGCAGGTTACTGATGCGGACTCCCGCACGCCCACGACTACCCGACGGGGACTGTGTTTTCATCTCTGGTGCCCGCATTGTAGCACGCGCGGATTTACGATGTTGATCGCCGGCGCCTAGGCGGAGATGAAGGCGGTTCGATCTAGGTCAAGCCGGTCGCTCGTTCATGAAGCGGCCGATTCCCTGAAAATAAAAGGCGCCCAGGAGGACACCTACAGGCTATCTTCGAACTACTTGGTTTGGGGCAGACGGAGGAAAAAATAGGGCAGAATCGCTCTCACGATCCCGCCCCGCAAACCCGAGGGTTTCTAACTGGCTCCATTATTCCGGGCTTCTCAGTTCTGTCATTGACCCAGGTATCACCCGTCTCCTATAGCGAGTGAATATAAAAATAGGGCAGAGTCGCTTGCGCAAGTCCGCCCCTAAAACCGTGAAGGTTTTGCTATCTGCAGGCTATTCTACCAACCCGAGCGATTCTGTCAACCTGCGAAGGAACTCGAGCGCGGAGCGAGCTGCGGCGTCGGGCCCCTTGTCGGGCAGCGCCTCGGTTTCTCCGTCGGCCCTGGCGAACATCTCGGCGAGCTCGGATGCGGCGCGCGAGCGCGAGGAGCCCTCGGGTACCAAGCCGGAGTGCGCCACGAGCACGGTCGCGACCTCCTGCATGGCCGTATTCCCCATCCACTTCCTCCTGGTCGCCTTGGGGATTCCCACGGCGGCCACCCTTCGGGAGACGCCGCTGGACGCCGAGCCCCGGGCGGCGCCCCTCTCGGCGAAGCAGTTGATCAGGCACGAGCCGTGCGCGGCGCAGTTGCGGACGGACTTCACGCGCTTGAGGTCGTAGTGGGAGGCCTCGAGGCGCCTGTCGCCCCATCGCCTGGCGCAGAAGCGCACGAAGTCGATGAGGGTGCCGAACGAGGTGAGCTCAAGGAAGGCCCAGGCAGGCATGTCGCCGGAGTACTTCGCGTAGAGGCTCGAGCTGTAGGGGCTGCGGCCGCTCATCTTGAGCTCGCGCAGGCGGTACTCCCTGTTTGCAGTGGTAAGCGATGCCATGTAGTCGGCCACGATGGCGTAGCCGTCCTCTCCACGGTCCTCCATCTCGCGAAGCAGTGTCACCTTCTGGAAGTGCTCGATGTCGAGCGTCATGCCGAGCAGGGCGTGGCGCAGCTCCTGGTCGAGCGCCGCGAGCAGGCGCAGCTGGCCGAAGTCGAGGTCTACGTAGCGGCCGTCGCGCGGGCCTCCCTCGTATTTCGAGAAGAGTTTGCGGTAGGATGCGAGCTTGAAGAAGTTGCACTTGTCGCGCAGGTAGTCCGCGGCCTTTTCCTCGGAACACAGCTCGAAGGCTACGCCCTTCTGCTTGAGGTGCTCTATCTGCTGCTCGATCGTGAGGATCGGCTTCCTATCGTGGGGTTCGGCCATGCTCGGTCTCCTGTCATAAAAAGTATTGCCTATTTTACCAGCATGTCCTCGACATTCGGTGGAAGCCTCATCGTCGACTCATGGGCAAGCCGCCCGATACGACTCCCTTTCCCTGTCAGTAGTGCAGTCGCCTGACCTGCGGCTTTGGAATCTCGTTGGAAGCCGCTCGCGACCAATCATTTGCAGTTGTTGCGAGTGGCTTGTGCGTGATGCTGCGGTTGAGTTCCAGAAACGGGCGATTCCGCCCAATCGGGCATCCGAATCACGGCCGGAAGCTCCTTTGGGACAAAAACAAAAACTCAAAGCCCTGAGTTTGAAAAAAGTTTTTGAAGTTGTCCCAGCTTTTGTCCCCGAAGCTGACGAGACGCGACATCGCGTCATTCGGCGGCACGCGTTCCGTGTCGATGCCGAAAACTGGGTGCAACTGGAATGACGGGACGACAGAACCAAAGCCACCAGCGAAATAGTGGGAATAACAGCCCTCGAACCCTTTGGTTCGAGGGCTTTCTTTTTGCATCTTTACCTGGGAAAACGACCCAATTATTCCCGTGTGTCCCTACTGGGCGGTACAACGGAGTACTCGGCGGTACGGGAATAATTAGGCCCTGCGGGAATAATTCACAATTCGGGTCCCCCGAAGGCCGATTTCGAGCGGATGAAACTGACTTGAAACTGCGAGGCGGATTCAAGCCCTCTTCAATTGCATTCGCCCAGGTCAACAAATGGGAATAAAGAAATGCGAAAATCGGTTTCCGCAGTTTCAGTGACCCCGAATGCCGCCGAATAACGCCGTGTATTCTGAGCGTATTGCTTGCATTGTTGCATTATTTTCCACAATGCAAGCATGGAATAAATCGAAGTCATACGAGCCACCAACGACATCGCCTCTTCCCAAAGGGGGCTCTTCACATCTGTGCAGGCGAAGGTGCTCGGCGTCGAGCGGTACGCGCTCTCGAGGCTGGAAGGGCTCGGCAACATAGAGAGGCTCGCGAAGGGCGTCTACCGCATGGGCGGCTCACCGAGCACGCGGGAGGAGGACGTCCTCGCGGCCTGACTGTCGATCGACCCGGGGAGGCGCCCCGTCGCCATGGGGGCGACGGCTGCATGGCTCTACGGCATCGGCGAGGTCAGCCCCTCGCCCTACGAGTTCTGCACGCCCGAGAGAAAGCAGACTAAGCGCCCGAACCTGATTCATCAGGAAGCGCCGCCTCGACCCGAAGGACGTGGCGATCGTCTCGGACATCCCGGCGACGAGGCCCTGGCTCACGGTGGTGGACCTGATAGACTCCGGGGAGGAACTGAGCCTGGTCGCGAACGTGCTCGCGGACGCGCTCGAAAGGGGCCTCGTCGAAGACGAGGGCGCGCTGAGGGAGAAAATCGACGCCGGGGGGCAAAAGCCGGGATGCCGGCGGGGGCCAGCCTGTACGATTCGTTAGCTAGGAGGCGGGAAGAATGACGTACGAGAACGGCGGTCAGCTCGACAGGGCCCTGAAGAGGGCCGTTCGCGACAGGGGCGGTGACCCCGGGGACGGCTGTCGTCGGGCTTTGCGCGACCGGTTCCTGCGCAGGGTGTTCAGCAACCCCGACGGCCGGTTTATCCTCAAGGGCGGAAGCGGGCTGCTCGCGCGCATCCCCGACGGCCGCGTCACGCGCGACATCGACTTCGCGACGGCATCTGTGTTTGATAGCGTTCAATTTACGGGTTGGGGCTGCGGTGGAAATCCTGGACCAAAAGAGGACCAGGATTTCCACCGCAGCCCCAACCCGAAAATCAGGCTTGACTAAACACAGACGGTCTGCTGCGCGAGTACTTCCCGAAGGGGACCGGCTTCTCTGCGGTCTCGGACGAGGAGGTCGAGCGGGTGTACGATGCCATCAACCGCAGGCCCCACAAGCGCCTGGGGTTCAGGACGCCCTACGAGGTCCACTACTCAGGGGTGTTGCAGTTGCTCTGAGAATTCAAGCTCGAAAAGGCGCAAGCAAAGGTATCTTGACTACGCTCTAAAGCGCGGCGTGAAGTCCGGCATCGTTGACGCGCTGAGGCTTCAGGGAATTGCCGCGAGCGAGGTTGATGCAGTTTCTGTTGTGGTTGACGAGCATTCGACTTCGATCGACGGAAAGTACAACCTGGCAGAATCGGTTGATGAGGAGCTGCGCTGCGGCATGTTCAACCCAACGTGGCAGACCTCCTACCCTCCTGTATTTAGCGACTGGCTGCCCAAGATTCCAGTCTCCTATGTCGACTCCTCCAAGGTGGCTATGGTGAGGGCGGCTGACGTGACGGCGAACTGGGCATTTATGGCCGAGCGCGACAAAGAGACATATCCGCGAGCCTACGAGATGCTATCAAAGGCGACGGTCCTCGGGCTTCTGTAGCGTTGGACATGTAACTATCTGTCTTTTCAAAAGCCGTGAAGATCTTGGTGGATGATAAATTGCGATTTGTCGACCTGGGTGACGAAGTCGGCGAACTGGCGCTGAAGGC